>CAJBAP010000128.1 GCA_903950295.1 uncultured Rhodocyclaceae bacterium | reverse complement strand
GGGCTTTGCTGCGCGTCATGGCGGGCCATTGGGCCAGACCAATCAATTCACCAACTACCTGTGGCTCGGCCTGGCCTCGGCACTTTATCTACACGTTACGGCCGCGCTGCCTCGTCGATCATTCTGGGCGGCAGCCACGCTGCTGACATTGACGGCGGCGCTGGTAGGGCAGCGTTCAGCCTTCCTGTATACGGTGGCATTGATTGGGGTTACCGTGTGGCAGGCGCGCAATGTCCCGTCGGATTCCCGGGCTGAAGCGCGCCGACTCGCCGTGGGCATTGGCCTGCTGTTCGTCCTGATGCAGCCACTGGTGATGTTGTTTCCCACTTGGGGCGATGGCGGTGGCGATACGAAACCTCCATCGGCCATGCGCCTGGTCCAGATGGCGGATCAACCATCGGTCCGGCTACAACTCTGGCGTGTCGGCTGGGAGGGGATTGCCTCCGCCCCTTTGTTCGGCCATGGCGTCGGCAGTTACCCGGGGTTGGCCCTAGCACATGCCGATACGATTCCGGTTGAGGCGAATCCGGGGCCGGCCGAGAGCGCACACAACCTCCTCATTGATCTGAGCGTCGAGTTTGGCGTGCCGGTAGCGTTGCTGGTTCTACTTGCAGCGGGGTACTGGTTGTTGCGGCTGAGGAAAAATCTCTCGCCTGAGGTGGCTTGGGCAACCGCCATCATGGTGATGCTCTGCCTGTACAGCCTGATCGAATATCCTTTGTGGCATACCTACTTCCTTGGCCTGCTGGCGATCGTGGCCGGTGCGTTCGGAAGCGGACGCCAAATTGGCCAGCGACTCACGCCAGTGGCCCTGGCGATTGGCCTGCTGGTCTGGGGCAGTCTTGCACTCGTCGAAATCAGGCGTGATTACCAATTGCTGGAAGTTTCCCTCGCTCTGGGCAAGCAACCCGCTACGCTGTCGCTGGCCCAATCGGCCCTGTTGCGCATCCCGCAGACTTCGTTGCTGTCGCCGTGGGTCAACACCACGGCCTGTGTCAGTCTTGATCCGCTGCGGGTTCCGTTGGAAGATGGGTTGGCCGTTTGTCGCATCGCCATGCGTTTTGCGCCAGCGGTTGAGAGCGGCGTGAATGCCGCTGTATTGCAATGGCGTGCAGGTGATGTCAATGGAGCGCGCGAGTTTCTTCGTAGATTAAAGCTCGCCACGCAATACAACCCCAAGGGCGTTGATACCCTGTTAGCTCAATCTACTGCACGCGACATGCATCTCAGCGAGTTGTTGATACCGCCGCTAACGCCCTGAATAGAAAACGGCCCGGAATTTCTTCCGAGCCGCCGTCCCGCTAGCACCGACTTTTCAAGTGCCTAGGATAATCGGGGGGTCTGACCCCTATTTACTACAATACTCATCGTCAGTTCGTGCAGGTAGCAACCACCGGGAATCCCGCAGCAGTGGTCCCTTGTGAGTGCTTGACCATACATGCTGAGCTTGAGCCGCCTGCGCCTGTGGGGTTGGTACAGGTAATCGTAGTAGTAGGAACGACATAGGTGACGTTTGTCGGCAGGGCGCCACCCGACAGTAAGGGTGTCAGCGAAGCACAGGTTGCTGTACCGGAGGTGATTGCTGTCGCCTTTGCGCTGCTGATCAAATACTGGGCATAGTTCATTGACGAAGCAGAGGCGAGAGCTCCTGCTACGCCTTGGGCGGAAGCATCACCTGCGTCGCCTTGCAAATTGACAAATTTCGGCAACGCCGTTGCCGCCAGAATCCCCAGAATTACGATAACGACGACCAGTTCGATCAGGGTAAAGCCTTGTTGGGTTTGGGTGGGTTTCATGTTGCGTCCTCCGTTGGGATATGACCAAAGTTTAACAAAATTAGCAGCCCGTGGTCGCGACTGAGATCACGGGGGCGGTGATGATGGTGCCGGCAATGGTGGCCGGTTGGTAGGTGATGCGGCAATTCGGCGCGGTGCCACCGGCGATGTCGAAGCAGCGGCCGCTGGCTGCGCAGCCGGCTCCGCCGGTTGTCATGCCATCGGCGGTAAGATTAAGGTCGGCAGCAGCATCGATGCCATCAACTGTGGCGGCCGGATAGCGGTTGAGAATCTCGATCGACTTGCCATCCATGTTGACGCGCGGCGGGGCGGCTTGGCAGTTGGCGGCGGGCAAAGTGCTGGCAACTGCCGCCAGGTCAAGTTCGCAACGGGAGCGCGCCAAGGCGGAGGCCGAGCGCATCGAACCGTAAATGGCGTTGGCCTTGGCGATGCGGGCATCGCGCTGGGCGTCAATCAGCCGTGGCAAGGCTACCGCCGCCAGAATGGCGATGATGGTGATGACGATGATCAGTTCGATCAGCGTGAAACCCTGCGCGGTGCGGGCAGGGCAGTGGCGGATGTTGGGGTTGGCAATTTTCACGAAGTGGAGGCTAACACGTCACCTGACTAGTACGTTGGTACGAATAACGGTGGGAATTGCGCTTACTTGAGTGGCTCCAGCCGTAAATCGATCGTGCGCCCCAGTGTGTCGGTCTCTCCGGTGAAGCGCCAGGCAAGGTTTGTCCGCCCACCGAAGGCCGCTGGCTGACGTGGTTGATAGCCGAGAATACGGCTACCGGGGTCGAATTTCCATTCCCCAGCCAGATAGGCCGTCCCGCCAGCGCCGACTTTTCCTGCCGGTGCGTGGCCCAGGAAGTTCATGGGGTTTTCCTTGAGCAACTCGGCGATGCGGGGCTCTTCGCCGCGCATGATGCGTTCGCCCACCGCTGTCTTGATGCCGATATTGATATGGCGGACGGTGAGATCGACCTCCAGTCGCTCGGTTTCATGCTCCAGCGCCACCAGTCGGTCGAACAGAAGCGTTGCCAGCACGCCGAAGATGACCAGCACCACGGCAAACTCCAATTTGCTGAAGCCGCGCTGGCGTGGCATGGTCTTACAAATCCGCAAAATTTATGTGAATCTGTAAATTCGTCACTTCTTCATCGCCACCTTGCCCAGATCCCACAGCGGCAGGAAGATGCCCAGGGCCAGTACCAGAACCATCGCGCCCAGCGCGACGATGAGGATTGGCTCAATCTGCTGTGCCAGGGTCTTGAGTTCGTATTCGACCTCGCTTTGATACATGGACGAGATTTCTTCCATCATCTCGTCGAGCGAGCCGGATTCTTCGCCGACGGCGATCATCTGCAGCACGACTGGAGTGAAAGCTTGAGCGGTAATGGCGGCACGCAGCACCGACTCACCGCGTTCGACCTGGTCGCGCATCTTGTCGACCTTGTCGGCGATGAAGTCGTTATCGACGGTCTGCGCCACGGTGGTGAGGGCTTGAATCACCGGAACGCCCGAACGCGAAGCAAGCGCGAAGCTGCGGGCGAAGCGGGCAAGGGTGGCCTTCTGCACGATCTTGCCGGCGATGGGGATGCGCATCTTGGTTCTGTCCCACAGATACTTGCCACGCTTGGTGCCCACCCAGGACTTGAAGGCGAAGCCGGCCCCCACGGCAATGCCCAGCATGGCGTGCCACCAATTCACCGTGAAATTGGAGAAGCCGATAAGGATGCGCGTCATCAGCGGCAGCTCTGCGCCGAAACCGGCGAATACCTTGGAGAAGGCCGGGATCACGAAGATATTGACGACCACCATCGCGGCGACCATGGCCATGACAACGAAGCTCGGGTAGCGCAGCGCCGATTTGACCTGCTCCCGCATGAAGCGCTCGAACTCCATGTGGTCGAACAGGCGCAACAGGACTTCTTCGAGGCGGCCGGTCATCTCGCCGACGCGCACCATGGCGAGATAGAAGGGCGTGAAAATCTTCGGGTGACGCGCCATCGACATCGACAGCTCGCGGCCGGAATCGAGGTTTTCGCGCAAACTACCGAGCACGGTCTTCATCGCCGGGTTGGCGCTGGAATCCTGCAGGCCGGCCAGTGCGCGCATGATCGGCACGCCGGCCTTCAGCAGGGTGTAAAGCTGGCGGGTGAACAGTAAAACATCGACGTGGAGAATTTTTGGCGCGAAGAGGTCGAAGCCGCCGCCATCGCCGTCCTTCTTCTTCAATGCGCTGGCCGGGGCGGGCTTGATTTCCATTGGCGTGACACCGCTGCCGAATAACAGATCGGCAACAGCGGAGGCCGTGGCGCCTTCGAGCACGCCGTTGATGATCTCGCCGCTGCCGTTGCGACCGCGATAGGAAAAGGCAGGCATCTTTTGTTTTGGGCTTATTCAGCCAACTGCGTCGCGATGCGCATGGCTTCATCGATGGTGGTGCGACCGTTTACAACAAGGC
>CAJBAP010000127.1 GCA_903950295.1 uncultured Rhodocyclaceae bacterium | reverse complement strand
GCTGCTCGACTTGAAGGATCTGCGTGCCATGGCGCAGCATGTCGGCGATAACGCCAGCCAGTTCAAGACTACCTACGGCAACGTCTCGGCGGCCTCCATCGGTGCCATCCAGCGCGGTTTGCTCACGCTGGAAGATCAGGGTGGCGACAAGTTCTTCGGCGAACCGATGCTCGATATCGCCGACCTGATGCAAGCGCAGGATGGTCGTGGCGTGGTAAACATCCTCGCCGCCGACCAATTGATGAATTCGCCCAAGCTTTACGCTACCTTCCTGCTCTGGTTGCTGGCCGAACTGTTCGAGCAGTTGCCTGAAGCCGGCGATCTGGAGAAGCCAAAGCTGGTGTTCTTTTTCGACGAGGCGCATCTACTTTTCAATGATGCGCCGGCGGCGCTGGTCGACAAGGTCGAGCAGGTGGTCCGACTGATTCGCTCGAAGGGTGTCGGCGTCTATTTCGTCACCCAGAATCCGCTCGATGTGCCCGACAAGGTGCTCGGCCAACTCGGCAACCGCGTGCAACATGCCCTGCGTGCCTTTACGCCGCGTGACCAGAAGGCGGTGAAGGCGGCGGCGGAAACCATGCGCCCCAATCCGGCTTTCGATGCTGCTGCGGCGATTACCGAACTTGGCGTGGGCGAGGCGCTCGTTTCTTTCCTCGACGAAAAGGGCCGACCCAATATGGTCGAACGTGCCTTCGTGCTGCCGCCGGCTTCCCGCCTCGGGCCGCTGACCTTTGCCGAACGGCAGGCGGCGATCAAGGCTTCGGTACTGTTCGGCCACTACGAAAAGACGGTCGACCGCGAATCGGCTTACGAGAAACTCACTGCACGAGTTGCGCCCGAACCACAAAAAGTCGGCGTTGGCGGGACGGCAACGCCAACCCCAGTCAAAGCGGGCGGAGCAATCCCCGCTAGCGGCAGCGAAGAAAGTAGCGGACTCGGCGGCATGTTCGGTGAAATCCTGTTTGGTCGTACCGGACCGCGTGGCGGGCAGACCGATGGGCTGGCGCAGACGGTGGCGAAAAGTGTCGTACGGACCATCGGCTCGCAGGTTGGCCGCGAGATCGTGCGTGGCGTGCTCGGCTCGATTCTGGGCGGCGGGCGCCGCCGCTAGCCATGAACGCTGGCCATCGCGCCGGGATGGCGCTTGCCATCCTCGCCGCCTTCGGCTTCTCGTTCAAGGCGATTCTCGTCAAGCTCTCTTATCCGTATGGCGTTGATGCCATCACGTTGCTGGCGTTACGCATGGCCTTCGCCCTCCCGGTATTCCTCTGGGTCGGCTTCAGCGCTTCGCGCGGGGCATCCGCGCTGTCGGCACGCGATTGGCTGGGTGTTTTCGTCATGGGCCTGGCCGGCTATTACGGCGCCAGCGTTTTCGATTTTCTCGGCCTGCAATACATTTCAGCGGGTCTCGAACGCCTGATCCTGTTCACTTACCCGACGCTGACGTTGTTGTTCGGCATGCTGCTGACTCACCGGTGGGCGACCCGCAGGGAGGTGATTGCGCTGCTCTTGTGTTACGTCGGAATCGGCGCAGCCTTCTGGCATGACCTCGAATTTTCGACGGACCCGACGACGATCTGGCTGGGCAGTGGCCTGGTCTTCGGCTCGGCGGTTTGTTATGCCATTTACCTTACCGGTAGCGCACGCCTGATCGGCCGCCTGGGTACGGCACGCTTTGCGGCCTTGGCTACGCTGATTTCGACCGCCGCTGTTTTTGGTCACTTCCTCGCGGTACAGCCTGTCACGGCACTCGTGCAACCCTGGCCGGTGTATGGCTACGCGCTGGCGATGGGCTTGTTCTCCACGGCGCTGCCGGTGTTCGCGCAATCGGCAGCGATCCGCCGCCTTGGTAGTGCTCGCGTGGCGCTGGTCTCCATGCTCGGGCCGCTCGCCACTATCGGTTTTGCCGGCTGGCTGCTGGCCGAGCCACTGTCTCTGGCCCAGCTGCTCGGCGCGGCGCTGGTGATTGCGGGAATAGCCCTGGTCAGTCAGCGAGAGCGGAAGTGACCGGTGGCATTGCCAGTCTTGACCGCAACTGCCATCATGCATAGTCCATAAACATAAAAACAGTATGACAATGACCAAACAACTCCATCCGTTGCTGCTTGCCGGCCTGTTCTGTACGTCGATTGCCCACGGCCTTGCCGCCGAAATAAACGAACAGGATTATTTCAGTGAATTGCCCGTTGTGCTGTCGGTGACCCGTCTGGCACAACCACTCAATGACACACCGGGTGCCGTGACGGTTATCGACCGAGAAATTATTCGTCGCTCCGGCGCCCGCGAGGTGACGGATGTACTGCGGCTGGTGCCGGGTTATCTGGTGGGTGGAAAGAATGGTGCTCACCCCACTGCTGCCTACCATGCACCGCTGGACGATTACGGTGCGCGCAATCTGGTGCTGATCGACGGCCGCCCGGTATATTCGTCGTTCTATCTGGGTGATACCCATCGCGGCATGATGGGGGTGCTGGTCGAAGATATCGAGCGCATCGAAGTGCTGCGCGGCTCCAACTCTGCGGCCTATGGTGCCAACGCCATGTTCGGTGTCATCAACATCATCACCCGCCATACCGACGACACGCACGGCGGCGCGGCTTATGTCAGTAGTGGTGGTGGCGGCATCAAGGACAATGGCGCGCGCATTGGCTGGGGCAACGAGACAGCCAGTTTCCGACTCTCGACGGGGCGGCGTCAGGACAGTGGTTGGGGCAATGCCTACGATGAGAAAATCATCGACCAGACCCATTTCCGTGGCGACCTGCGGCCGGGGGCCGATCAGGAATTGATGTTGTCGGCCGGTTACACCGAGTCATCCACGGGGGATGGCGAGGGCAGTGCCGGCAACCCGTATCGCAAGACACTCTGGCGCGATGTGTATCTCCACGCCCAGTGGCGGAATCAGCTGTCCGAAACCGACGAGATCAAACTGACGGCCAACTACGATGAGGGTACGTTTCGCGATGCCGCGCCCTATGCACCCGATCCGAGCGTAACTCTTGATTTCGGCGGACGCACCAAGCAGACCAACCTCGAGTTTCAACACCAGATCGGCCTGGCCCCGCAGCTGCGGGCGGTGTGGGGCGCGGGCTACAAGCAGGATGAGGCGCGCTCGCCACCGCTGTTCTACCAGAACAGCACGATATCCATCCACGAGGAGCGCCTGTTCGGCAACCTCGAGTGGCGCCCGCATCCGCAATGGCTGATCAATGCCGGCGGATTCTGGTCACGCAACAACTGGACTGGCACTGACTTTTCGCCGCGCCTGATGGCGAACTTTCATGTCACCCCCGACCATACCTTGCGCGCAGGAGCCACAGATTCATCACGTGCACCCAACTTATTCGAGTTGGCGTCGGATGTACGCTATTACCCGAAAAAATTGACAGGGCCACTTGCGGCATATGCATTTTTCAAGATTCCAGTACGTACCTTTACTGCTTCGGGCAATGTCGAGCCCGAGAAGCTGCACACGCAGGAAATCGGCTATTTCGGAAACTTTCGTGCCTGGCGCCTGACGCTCGATGTGCGCGGGTTTGTCGAGCGCACAAAAGACATTGTCACGGACTTCGACGGACATACCGTTCCCGGTTACGTCCATCCCATTACTAGCGCCCCGTTACCGGTTACCGACTTCGTCAATGGCCCCGGCTTCAAGATCCGCGGCCTCGAATACCAGATGCGCTGGAAGCCGCTTGACGACACGGAAATCTGGGTCAACCAGACCTTTCAGAAGCTGATTTGGGATAACGATCAGGCGAACCCGGATATCAATCACCCACCCACCCATGCCACGACGCTCGCACTGTTCCAGAAATTGCCGGGTGGCCTCGACCTGAGCCTGATGTTCCATACGCTCGGCTCGATGAGTTGGGGTAACGGCGACAGCGGGCAGTTGCCGAACCGGCGCCGTATCGACGCGCGTCTGGCCTACCCCTTTCGCATCGGCGACACGCGCATGGAGGCGGCTGTGACGGCGCAGGCAGCCAACGGCAATTACCCCGATTACCTGATGAATCGCGGCTTCGAGTTCGAGCGCCGCGCTTTCGGTACCCTGCACATCGAATTCTGACGATGCCACGCTTTATCCTTCATCTCGCCACCGCCTGCCTGGTCTATATGACTTTGGTATTGCCGGCGTCAGCGATGCCGCTGATCTGGGTGGCGTTGTCGGATGAGAGCCTGTCTTACCTCGAGGCGGCGGCAGTATTGCGCGATACGCTGGGTGACAGGGCCACTGTCAAGAGCGGACGCTGGCAAACCCTGCGCGCAGAACAAACTCCACCCCCTGACTTGTTGGTCACCATCGGCGTCGAGGCACTCGACGGCATGCTGGAGCGTTTGGCGGGTGAGGTGGCAGTCTGGCCGCAGGTTCCCATACTTGCCATCATGGTGCCGCAAGTCATTTTCGAGGCACGGCAGGCCACACCCGGCTTGGGGGCGCGCGCCCTTTCTGCAGTGGTGCTCGATCAGCCGCCGGAACGCCAGCTGGCGCTGATCAAGCGGGCGTTACCCGGTCGGACCAGAGTAGGCATTCTGCCCGGATCCCTGACGAACCCGAAGTTGGGTGCCCTACGAAAGGAGGCAGCCAGGCAGCAATTGAAACTGGTGGTCGGCCCCGCAGTAGAAGAACCGAAACATATTTCGCTCTCACTCAAGGCTGTTCTGGAAGAGTCAGACGTGATCCTCGCCCTGCCGGATCCTGCCGTGTATTACGGATCGTCCCTGCAGTACATCCTCCTGACGGCTTATCGGGCGCGCGTTCCCCTGGCGGCTTACTCGCAGGCCTTTGTCAAATCTGGTGCGGTGCTGGGGCTGTACTCGACGCCCACGCAGATGGCCCTGCGCGCTACGGAAATGATCCACGCCTGGCAGGGCGGGCGCGTCTTGCAACCGGTGCAGTTTCCCCGCGGGTTCATAGTTGAAACGAACCCCAAGGTTGCTGCTTCACTGGGCTTGTCGATTGACGATGCATCGAGTATTACCGAGGATTTGAGGCGACTCGAGCACTCGCGTTAAAAAGCCCGGGGCTCGCTGCCAGTTGCACCCAGTCCCAGCCGGCGCACGACTTCCAGCGACAGTACCGACTGATTGAGGGTGTAGAAGTGCAGGCCGGGCGCGCCGAGTTCGATCACGCGCTGGCACAGCTCGGTAACCATGTCCAGACCGAAGGCGCGAATCGAGTCGCTATCGTCACCGAAGCTCTCGAACTTTTTCCGCATCCAGCGCGGAATTTCGGCGCCGCTGTTGTCGGCGAAGCGCGCGAGCTTGCTGAAGCTGCCGATCGGCATGATGCCAGGCACGATGGGGATGGTGATGCCCAATGCGCGGGATTCGGCAACGAAGTGGGCGTATGCATCGGCGTTGTAGAAGAACTGGGTGATGGCCGAGTCGGCGCCGGCAGCCACTTTCCGCTTGAAAGCCAACAGGTCCTCGCGCGGGTTTTTCGCCTGCGGGTGCCATTCGGGGTAGGCCGCCACTTCGATGCGGAAAGTGTCGCCCGTCTCGGCACGAATGAACTCGACCAGTTCGTTGGCATAGCGAAACTCACCGGCGTCGGCCATACCCGAGGGCAGGTCGCCGCGCAGGGCGACGAGGCGGCGGATGCCATTGGCGCGATAGGTGTCGAGAATCTCGCGGATGCCGGTGCGCGTCGAGCCGATACACGACAGATGCGGTGCAGCGACATGGCCTTCGGCGGCGATCTCCATGATGACGTCGAAGGTGCGCTCACGGGTCGAGCCGCCGGCGCCGTAGGTCACGGAAAAGAAACTCGGGCCGACAGCAGCCAGTTTGGCGCGCACGGCGCGCAGCTTGTCGAGGCCTTCGGCCGATTGAGGAGGAAAGAATTCGAAAGAGATTTCAGGGTTCATGGCGGGCGTGGAGAAAGAATTCATGATTGCCGTCGCCGCCCGTGATCGGGCTGTCGAACCAGTCGACGACGATGAGGTGATTATCGGCACAACAGGTAGCGAGTTTGTCGCGGACTTGCGGGTACAGGGAAGCGTCGGTGACGATGCCGCCCTTGCCGATGTTCCCGGGGCCGACCTCGAACTGCGGTTTGACGAGCAGCAACAGGTCACCGAGCTTGGTGAGCAGATGTGGCAGTTGCGGGATGATCAGTGTCAGCGAAATGAAGGAAACGTCTGCGACGATCAGGTCGAAATACCGCTCGTTTAGCCGTCCCGCCAGCACCGACTTTTCCAAGGCCTGCAAATCGCGGGCGTTGATGCCTTCATGATGCTCGATGCGCGGATCGGTAACCAGTGACCCATGCAACTGGCCGTGGCCGACATCGATACCGACTATACGTGCCGCGCCGTGTTGCAGCAAACAATCGGTGAATCCGCCGGTGCTTTGGCCGATATCGAGACAGTCGCGACCATGTACGTCGATGCGGGTATGCAACAGTGCGCCGGCGAGTTTGAGGCCGCCGCGCGAAACGTATTCGGCGGTCGCCGCCGGGGCGATGACCAGTTCAACATCGGCCGGCAACAACAGCGACGGTTTGAGGATCTGTGCCGTCTCGCCGGCACCGACTTTTTGTGCGACGCGGCCGGCTTCAATCAGCCGTTGCGCGCTGGTGCGCGAGGGCGTCAAACCCTGTTGTACCAGTAATGCATCGGCGCGGACGCCCGACGTTGGTGTGGTCGGATGTACCGCGCTACGCGAGGGATGTGCCTTGGGCTTGGGGCGTGCGGTACGGGCGTGAAACGAATTCATGCTCATGGTCGCGCGCCCTTCCCTGTCCTGCGTCTGTCTTAGTAACGATACGCGTTCGGCTTGTACGGACCGGTCTTGGGCACGCCGATGTAGGCAGCCTGTTGATCGGTCAGTTCGGACAGCTGGGCATTCAGCTTGCGCAGTTGCAGGCGCGCCACCTTCTCGTCGAGATGCTTGGGCAGCACATAGACGCCCACGGGGTAGTCGGCATTGCGCGTGAACAGCTCGATCTGTGCGATGGTCTGGTTGGCGAACGACGAGGACATCACGTAGCTCGGATGGCCGGTACCGCAGCCGAGGTTCACCAGGCGACCCTTGGCGAGCAGGATGATGCGCTTGCCGTCGGGGAAGATGACATGATCGACCTGCGGCTTGATTTCATCCCACTCGTACTTCTCAATGGAGGCGACGTCAATCTCGTTGTCGAAGTGGCCGATGTTGCAGACGATGGCCTGGTCCTTCATGCGCGCCATGTGGTCATGGTTGATGACGTGGTAGTTGCCGGTGCAGGTGACGAAGATGTCGGCCTTGTCGGCGGCGTAATCCATGGTGACGACGCGGTAGCCTTCCATCGCGGCTTGCAACGCGCAGATCGGGTCGATTTCGGTAACCCAGACTTGCGCTGACAGCGCGCGCATGGCCTGGGCTGAACCCTTGCCCACGTCGCCGTAACCGGCGATCAGCGCGATCTTGCCGGCGATCATCACGTCGGTGGCGCGCTTGATGCCATCGACCAGCGACTCGCGGCAGCCGTAGAGGTTGTCGAACTTCGACTTGGTGACCGAATCATTGACGTTGATGGCGGGGATCTTCAGGTCGCCGCGTTCGTGCATCTGGTAGAGGCGATGCACGCCGGTGGTGGTTTCTTCGGTCACGCCCTTGATCTTGGCCAGACGGGTCGAGTACCAGGTCTTGTCGGTGGCCAGCTTGGCCTTGATGGCGGCGAAGAGAATGGTTTCTTCTTCAGAGGTCGGTTTGGCGATGACGGAAATATCTTTCTCGGCCTTGGTGCCCAGATGCAGTAGCAGCGTGGCATCACCGCCGTCGTCGAGGATCATGTTGCTGTAGCCATGATCCGGCCACTCGAAGATGCGGTGGGTGTAGTCCCAGTAATCCAACAGTGTTTCGCCCTTGACGGCAAACACGGCGATGCCGTCCTTGGCGATGGCGGCGGCGGCGTGATCCTGTGTCGAGAAAATGTTGCATGAGGCCCAGCGCACTTCGGCACCGAGAGCGGTGAGCGTCTCGATCAGCACGGCGGTCTGGATGGTCATGTGCAGCGAGCCGGTGATGCGCGCGCCCTTGAGTGGTTGTGCCTTTGCGTATTCTTCGCGAATCGCCATCAGGCCGGGCATTTCGGTCTCGGCGATGCGGATTTCCTTGCGGCCCCAGACGGCGAGGCCCATG
>CAJBAP010000126.1 GCA_903950295.1 uncultured Rhodocyclaceae bacterium | reverse complement strand
TTTGCGGGTGAAGCCTATTCCGAAGGGGTTGAGATCGTTGAGCGGGATCAGGTCAAGCTGCGGGTCTACTGCGTGGCCAAGACCGTTGCCGACTGCTTCAAGCACCGCAACAAGATCGGACTCGACGTCGCGCTGGAGGCACTGAGGGATGCACGCGCAAAGAAAAAGGCCTCGGCCGATGACCTCTGGCGCTTCGCCAAAATTTGCCGCGTTGCCAACGTAATGCGCCCGTATCTCGAGGCGGTGGCATGAACAAGGATCTCGCTGCATCGGTACGGGCCCGGCTGCTGAACATCGCCAAAGCTCAGCGCGCGGACTTCAATCAAGTGCTGGTGCGCTTCGCTCTGGAGCGAATCCTCTACCGACTGAGCCAGTCGGCGCACGCCGATCACTTTCTGCTCAAGGGCGCGTTGCTATTCACGCTCTGGTACGACATGCCACACCGCACCACGCGCGACGCCGACCTGCTCGGTTTCGGGGCTAGCGACCTTGAGTCGATCGCCCAGACGTTTCGTGACATCGCCAGCGTTGAGGTTGAGGACGGTATTACCTTTGATCCGGCTTCAGTTAGCGTCGAAGAGATCCGCAAGGATGCTGGGTACGCCGGTGCTCGGGTGTTGATCACGGGTGAAATTGCCAAGGCACGCTGCAAGACGCAAATCGATATCGGTTTCGGTGATGTAGTCACACCGGGCCCGGTTCACGCCGTCTACCCGGTGCTGATCGAAGACCTGCCGGCTCCTCGACTGCGGACATACCCCATCTATACCGTCATCTCGGAAAAGCTGCATGCCATCGCCTTGCTTGGCATGACCAACAGCCGGTTGAAGGATTACCTGGACCTGTGGGTGTTGCTCGACCGTGAGGCACTGAATGCCAATACGCTCGCGCGGGCGATCGCCGCGACCTTCCTCCGGCGTGGAACGCCCGTACCCGCTGTCCTGCCCATCGGCCTGACGGACGAGTTTGCGACCGACGTATCGCGCCAAGCCATGTGGCATGCGTTCCTGAAAAAGAACGAAATCGCCATGAATTCACTGACCGACGTGGTAGCGAAACTTCGGGCAATACTGGAACCGGCACTGCTTCAGGCCGCGAAAATCCGCAAACGGCAACGATGACTATGCCGAGGCAGCTTGTCAGTCGAACAGGCGGGGTACGATGTCTGCGCCGTAGCGATAGCTGTGGCGGCAGATGTCATCTTCGATGACGAGCTCGCCTTGTTCGGCGAGTGCGGTTTCGACCTCGGTGCGACCGAGGCTCTTCAGCATCGACAGCACCTTCTCTTCATCTTTCGGGCAGTGGTAGCTGACCGGGCGCGGATCGAAGAGGCGGATGTTTTCTTCGGGGAAGACGCGCATCAGGAGATTGGCCGGTGATTCGGCCAATTCTGCCGGCTTGAGCGTGGCGGCCAGATGCATGATGCGGTTCCAGCCGTCCGGGTCTTTTGCATCGGCATCGGGCAACTTCTGCAGAAATAGCCCGCCGGCAAAGTCGTCGTTTGCGGTTAGAAACAAGTAGGCGGGTTGTTGCTCGGACTGCGCGAGGTAGTGCTCGAACACCGCCTTCAGGTTGTCCCCAACCAGCGGCACGATGCTCTGATAGGGATTGCCCTTGGCAGTTTGCAGGGTGAGGACCAGTTGGCCGTCACCGAGCAGGGCGTTGAAGCTGCTTGCCGTCCCGCCAGCGCCGACTTTTGTTCGCGCCGTGCCACGCAAGCGGAGTTGTTCGTCACAATCGACCAGCAGCAGTGCTACCGGGCCATGGCCCTGCAATTGAAAAGTCAGCCGGCCGGGGGTCTTGAGGTTGCCGGCGATCAGCGCGGTCACCGCCGCCAGTTCGCCCAGCAGGGCATTGACGGCCGGCGGATCGTCGCGCCCGGCACTCATTTCATGCCAGGCGTTGCCGAGCGATACCACGGCGCCCCGAATGTCGAGGTCTTCGAACAGGAAACGCCGCACGCTATCCATTGCCATCAATCAGCGCAGGAAGCTTTCGAAAATGGTGGGGTCAAAGCCGATCAGTAACTGCCCTTCTGGGGTTTCGACCAGCGGCCGCCGGATGACGCTCGGGTGCTCCAGCATCGTCGCCACTGCCTTGCTTTGCGTCGTGATGTCCTGCTGCTCGGGTGTCAGCTTGCGCCAGGTGCCGCCTTTGGTGTTGAGCAGGGTTTTCCAGCCGAGTGCTCGGCACCACTCCACCAGGCGATCGCGTGGCACGCCGGCTTTTTTGTAATCGTGGAACTCGTAGGAGATATCGCGCTCAGCCAGCCAGGTGAAGGCTTTCTTCATGCTGTCGCAGTTTTTGATGCCGTAGATTTTGACTGTGCTCATAACGTAAAGGATGTATCGGGCAAGTTATGTTGCTTCCGGTTTTCTTGAGAGAGGCGATTGTATTCGGGAAAGACTTTTGAGCAGTACGCGATCTCGACAATGGACGCTCAGGACCGTAAGCTTCTGCCGGTTCCACCGACAACTCGAGCAATACGAGGAAAACTCCAGATGAGCGAACTTTCCCGATACCCACTGCACCTGAGCCCCGCTTTGCTCTTGCTGTCCCTGTCCCTGCTTGTCACGTCTCCCGTCATCAACGCAAGCGAAAGCGTCCGCGTCTGCAAAGGTGCGAACAACACCTACACTGCCTGCGGCAATGGTTCTTCTGGCCCGTCAGCGTCAATAGAGTCAAAAGCGCCTGCGAGTGATGCGGTAACGGCCGGCAAGACGCAAAAATCAATCGAGGCCATGCGCAACAAGGATGAGAAGTTGCGTGCGGACAGAGAGGCCCTCCATGCGGCGCAGAAAGCGCTTGAAGATGCGCAAAATCAGCTGCTGCGGAGAAAAAAGGAGTTTTCGCTGGATGCACAAATTCCCGAAATGGGGGCGGGTGGTCGCAACTTTGCGCGCTTCCTGGCCAAGATGCATGCTCGGGAGGGGGCGGTAAAACTGGCGAAGATCGAGTTCGAGGCATCCGTCGTGAAACTCGACAAGATTTTGCAGGAACGCGGACTTCCGCCTTCCAATACGACTCCCAGGCCAAACCCTGACCTGTATGACTGGGCCGATCAGTATTGGCAAGAGGTCAAGACCGAAGTGTCCGAGTTGCGCCAGAAAGAGCTTGTCGAGAGGAAACTCGGTATCCGCTTTGACTAAAACCTGACCCTGCCGCCCGGGCAATGGCGCGAACCTTCGAGGCGGGTGATGGTGGGCAGGAGATTGAGGCCCGTGTCGTTCTTCAGGGTTCTGGCGAGTGTCTTGAGTTCGCCGATGCTCTGGTGTACGGGGCCAGCAGCGGCGAAAGCGACCACGTTGCCGCTGTCGCAGGAGGGAAATGACAGCGCGCGGCCGTCGAAGGCTTCACTGATCCGCTCCATTGCATCGCGCACGCCGCGACGCTTCGAGAGCAGGTTGCTGACCATGAGACCGGATGGCGTGAGGCGGGCCTTGCAGTTGAGGTAGAAGGGCAGGGTGTCGAGCATGCCGGTACGGGCATCTTCGTCGAAGCCGTCGACCAGGATGAGGTCGAAGCGGCGCTGGTTGGTGGCGACGAATTCAGCACCATCGCCGATGACGATATTGAGCCGTTCGTCCTCGTCCGGCAGCTTGAAGTGCTGGCGTGCCGCCGCGACGACGGTGGGTTCGATTTCAACGACGGTCAGTCTGGCTGCCGGCCGGTGGCGATGGAGAAACTTGGTCAGCGATGCGGCGCCCAGCCCGATCAGGAGTGCCGAACGTGGCCAGTCGTGGTCGGGGCGCAAGAGCAGCGCCGCCATCATCTCGCGGGTGTAGTCCAGTTCCAGCGCCCACGGGCGCGCCACGCGCATGGCGCCCTGCACCCAGTTGGAACTGAAGTGCAGGTAGCGGACGCCGGAAGATTCGCTGACCTGGATTTCCATGGAAGGGATTATGCC
>CAJBAP010000125.1 GCA_903950295.1 uncultured Rhodocyclaceae bacterium | reverse complement strand
GCTATCCGACTTCGAAGCCGTGGTGACGACCGGAGGACTCCATGCCCAACGTTAAAACAAAGAAAAAGCCCTGGGTCGCCCCGACGCTGAGCGCGCACGGCGGCGGCCTCAACAAGTTCGGCGCCACGCGCCGCAATCTCGTCACCGAACGCATCGGCGGCATCCCCGTGGAAGAACTGACGCAGCGATTCGGCTCGCCGCTGTTTGTCATTGAGGAACGGCGCCTGCGCGACAACGCCCGGCGGCTGAAAAGCGCCTTCGCCTACCGCTGGCCCCGGGTCATCCACGCCTGGTCATACAAGACCAATTATCTCGGCGCGGTGTGCAATACCCTGCACCAGGAGGGCTACATCGCCGAGGTGGTCTCCGCCTTCGAATACGACAAGGCGCGCGCCCTGGGCGTGCCGGGCAAGGACATCATCTTCAACGGACCGCACAAGCCGCGCGCCGCGCTGGAGCGGGCGGCACGGGAGGGCGCACGCATCCACCTCGACAACTTCGACGAACTCTACCTGCTCGAAGATGTCGCACGCGGCCTCAAGAAGATGGTGCCGGTGGCCATTCGCCTCAATTTCGACACCGGTTTCACCGATTCGTGGAGCCGCTTCGGCTTCAACCTCGAATCTGGCCAGGCCATGGACTGCGCGCGGCACATCGCTGAGAGCGAACATCTGCGGTTGGTCGGCCTGCACACGCACATCGGCACCTTCGTCACCGATGTGCGCGCCCACGCTGCTGCCGCGACTATCCTCTGCGGCTTCATGGACGCCGTCGAAGCGCAGACCGGCGCGGTCATCGACTATCTCGACCTCGGCGGCGGCTTCGCCTCGAAGAACTCACTGCAAGGCGTCTACCTGCCGCCTGAACAGGTCGTGCCGGCACCCGAACAATATGCCGAGGCGATGTGCGACGCGCTGATGGCCGCCACGCGCGAACGCGAAGCCCGCGGCCGGCCGCAACCGACGCTGATATTGGAGACCGGCCGCGCCGTGGTCGATGATGCCGAATCGCTCATCGCCAGCGTCGTCGCCAACAAGCGCCTGCCCGACGGACGGCGCGGTGTCGTACTGGACGCCGGTATCAATGCGCTGTTCACCGCCTTCTGGTATCACCACGACGCACGACCGACCCGCTGGCCCGACGGCATCGCCGAGGAGACCGTGCTCTACGGCCCGCTGTGCATGAACATCGACGTCATGCGCCAGAGCATCCAGTTACCACCTCTCGGCGTGGGCGACATGCTGGTGTTCAATCCGGTCGGCGCCTACAACAACACCCAGTGGATGCAGTTCATCGAATACCGCCCACCAGTGACGATGATCATGAAGGACGGCTCGGTGGAAGTGGTGCGCGAACGCGAAGACCTCGCTTGCGTCACCGCGCAGGAACGACTACCGGAAAGCTTGGCAAAGCCGTTCGAGGCTACTGCATGAAACTTGCGGCGCCAGTCATGCTGACGCGCTGGCTAACCGCTCACGCCGCCGTGATCTTCGGCGAAAACCGTAGCGCCGGGTTTCTCTGTCTGGCTGCGACTGCGGTCTACCCAGGGATAATGCTGGCCGGACTCGGCGCCTTGTTACTTGCGGAAGCAGTGTTCGCGACACTGGCGCTGCCCGAGATAGCACGCCCTGGCGCACGTCTCAACGCACTGCTCACTGGCTTGGCGCTCGCCGCACTTTGGTCACCCGAGCTTGTCGGCACTGTCTGGTGGGTCGCCGCGCCGCTCACCGTATTGCTGGCCGTCGGACTTTCCATCTGGCTGGGCGAACTGCTCTGGCAGACAGGGCAGTTACCCGCCCTGAGCCTGCCGTTCAGCCTTGCCCTATGGGTTGCCGCTACCGTGTTGGGGGCATTTTCTCCCGCACTTTCCGGCCTGCCACTACTCATCGCGCCGGAATCAATGGTGGGCGAACTGCTCACCGCACTGGGGTGGATCTTCCTCTCACCGCACCCTCTCTCCGGGTTGCTGGTGCTGGCAGCGCTGCTTATCGCCTCGCGCTGGTTGTTTTTTCTGGCGGTTGCCGGGTATGCGGTCGGACAAGTCGTCATGCTCCTGCTTGCCCCACATGCCATGGGACCGGGAACAGCCTTCAACTTTCCATTAGCCGCCATGGCGATCGGTGGCTACTACTGCCGGCCGGGCTTGGGCAGCAGCATCCTGGCGCTGGTCGCTGCCGCTCTGGCAGCCTTGGGTAGTGCGGCCTTTGCCCACAGTGCAGGCGCAAGCAGCATCCCGCCGTTGTCGGTTCCCTTCGTCATTGCCACCCTGCTCACACTCGCGACGGTACGCCATGCACGCCATGGCGTTGTCACAACGCTGGCCTATCCAGCCCCGCCAGAACACCAGGCCGCAGCGACACGACTGGCCCGCGCCCGTCTCGGCCCGCCTGGCAGTCTGCCGCTCGCCCCCCCTTTCCATGGCAAATGGCAGGTTTATCAAGGCTTCGATGGCATTCATACCCATCGTGGGTCATGGCGCCACGCCCTCGACTTTTTTCTTGTCGAGGATGGCCAGAGCTACCGCAATGACGGCAAACAGCTATCCGACTATCGCTGTTTCGGCTTGCCGGTATTGGCTCCAATAGCCGGTGAGATCGTCGTCGCACAAGACAAACTGCCAGACAACCCGCCGGGACATGCCGACACCAAGGAAAACTGGGGTAACCACGTCGTCATCCGCGCCATCGATGGGAGCCATGTCTGGCTCGCACACCTGCGGCAGGGCAGCGTTAACGTGACAGTGGGTAAGCAGGTGCGCATCGGTGATACGGTAGGCGCGTGCGGCAACTCGGGGCGCTCACCGCAACCCCACCTGCATCTGCATGTACAGGCTGGCAACGCGGCAGGTGCGGCCACTTTGCCTTTCCACCTCAACAATGTGCTGCAACACGCAAGCGAAGAAAAGTCGGCGCTGGCGGGACGGCAAGGCAACACTACCCTTGCGTCAACATGGCGTCTGGCCTGCGTTCCGGCACTAGGCGAGCGAGTACAGGCTGCCCGCACCGATGTCTTGCTTGCAGCGGCACTGGCTTTGCCGATTGGTCGTCAACTGGGTTTCGAGGTACGGGACAACGCAAGGAGCGAGGACAAACCACACGTTTGGACGCTGGAATCAGAACTGACATTCTCCGGGCAATTGCGGCTGACCGGCGCGCGCGCCAGCCTGGCTGCCGTCTCTGGCCCACAGGTCTTTGCACTCTACGACCGTAAGGGGAGCAACGATCCCTGGCTCGATCTCTTTGCCCTGGCAATGGGATTGACGCCGCTGGCAGAGGCGGGGAACTGGACCGACGCACCACCGGCACAGTTCTTTCCCATGAGCCCGGCCGCCCGTATCGTGCTCTGGCTTAGCCGTCCGCTCGGTTGTGCGCTAACCAGTCGTTACCACCGCCAACGACTCGTCGCTCCCGATCTCTGGCGCCAGCACGGCCGACATGAACTGAAAATCGCCCCTGGTTGGTGCGAAACCTTCGAGACCGAGGCAGAGATCACCCCAACTGGCAGTATCCGTATCGTGGGCCGCTTGGCCGACCGCGTCATGGAAATGCGCCTGATATCCCTGGCGCAAACACCCGACCAGGGCATTCCCGCCTGGCAGGTCGAAATCGCGGCCGTCCCGCCAGCACCGACTTCTTGAAAAGCAAACGGCCACCCGCAGGTGGCCGTTCGCTTGAGCAAAACCGGAATCAATCTTCCTTGCGGAACTTCTCGTGGCAACCCTTGCAGGCTTCGCCGAGCTTGCCGAACTGTGCCTTCGCAGCAGCGGCATCGCCACCCGCTGCGACCTTGGCCATCTCGTTGGCAGCAGCGCCAAAATTCTGGGCAATCTGACCGAGATCCGGGCTACCGAAGAACTCTGACTTCAGGCGGGTTTCCTTCCAGCCCTTGCCCTTGTCTGAGCCAGGCTGATACAACGCGCCCATCTTGGAATTGGCGATGGCCTGAATCACATTCGCGGCCTCGATCACCTGATCTTTGTTGTAGGTGCCTTCGACGTTGGCCTTGATGCGGCCCATGCTCCAAGCCATGGTGTGATAGGCCGACTGGCGCCAGCGAATCTGGTCTTCGGTTTTGCCAACGACTTGCGCCAATGCGCTACCGGCAAGCGCCGTCAGCACAACACCAGCGACGAGTGATTTGTAAATTATCTTCATATGAGATTCTCCTTGAGGTTGGGGTACTGCAAGGGTAATTCTATGTCACTTCGCCACTCGCAAACACCTGCTTGACGCGCAGTTGCCCACCCTCGGCAACTAATGTCACCAAGCGGTCGATGTTGGGATGTTTGCCCGGATGCGCTTGGGCATCGGTCGCATGTTCGGCATACAACTCCAGCCCCTTCTTCGCGGCTTCGGCGGTAATGGCGCCATACAACTGTGCAAGATGGTTATAAACCGCCAGCGAACCGGCCTGTCCAGGCTTGTTTTCAATGCTTGCAAGCACTTCGCCATTGGCGTCAAGCAGCTGCAGCGCGGCCAGGTGCGAAACCTTGGGCAGTTGCTTGAGGTTCTCGGCAAATCCCATCTCAAATCCCCTTGGCGAGTTCGACCGCCTTGCCGATGTAGCTGGCCGGCGTCATCTCGAGCAGGCGTTGCTTGTCAGCTGCGGGAATCGCCAGCTTACCGATGAATTCACGCAGCGCCGCGGGCTCGATGCCCTTGCCGCGCGTGAGTTCCTTCAACTGCTCGTAGGGGTTGGGCACGCCGTAACGACGCATCACCGTCTGCACCGGCTCGGCCAGCACTTCCCAGCAGTTGTCGAGATCTTCGGCAAGGCGCTGCGGGTTGGCTTCGAGCTTGTTGAGGCCGCGCATGGTCGAGTCATGTGCCAGCGTGACATAACCGAAAGCCACGCCCATGTTGCGCAACACCGTCGAATCGGTCAGGTCACGTTGCAGACGCGAGATCGGCAATTTTTCTGACAGATGACGCAGGATGGCGTTAGCCAGGCCGAGGTTGCCTTCGGAGTTCTCGAAGTCGATCGGATTGACCTTGTGCGGCATGGTCGAGGAACCGATTTCACCGGCCTTGACCTTCTGCTTGAAGAAGCCGAGCGAGATGTAGCCCCAGATGTCGCGGTCGAGGTCGATCAGGATGCTGTTGGCGCGGGCGAAGGCGTCGAACAGTTCGGCCAGCGCGTCGTGCGGCTCGATCTGAATAGTGTAGGGGTTGAAAACCAGGCCAAGTGATTCGACGAAACGCTGGGCAAAAGCTTCCCAGTCGTAGCCGGGGTAAGCGATCAAATGGGCGTTGTAGTTGCCAACGGCGCCGTTGATCTTGCCGAGCAGCTCAACGGCCACGATGC
>CAJBAP010000124.1 GCA_903950295.1 uncultured Rhodocyclaceae bacterium | reverse complement strand
GCGAACTTCGGCTTTCGCGGCGCGAATCAGGTCGACGATTATCTTGCCGGCGGCGATGCCGTCCGCCGCCCAACCGTCGGCGCCGACGGTCTTGTACAGCTCACTGTCGAAGCGGTAGGGGGCGCCACCGACCACTACTTTGATCTGGGCTTCCAGCCCGCGCTCTTTAAGTAGTTGCCTGACCTTGCGACAGCCGTTCTCGCCCGTCGCGGTGTGCACCATCATCGCCGAAACGGCGATCACCTGAGCGTTGAGCGCCACCGCTTCGTCGACAAATTTCTCTGCGGGCACATTGACGCCGAGGTCGACCACATCGACCATCAACGCCTTGAGACAGCCCATGACGATACGCTTGCCCAGTGAGTGCAGATCGCCCGCAGCGGTGCCGATCACCACGCGGCCGAGGATTTCCGGCGGGTGCGCGAATTGTGTCAGCATTTTCTCGGTAACCTCGGCCGCGATCTGCGCGGTCATGAAGTGCTGGGCGAGGTTGGCGTCGGGGTCGCGGGTGATGTTGGCCATCATCTCCTCGACCGCCGGGATCACTACTCTGAAGACGATGTCTTCGGCCGTCAGTCCTTCAGCCAGCGCAGCATCGACCACATCGAAGGCGGCCTCCTTGTCTGTCTCGAAGACAGCTTCGTTGTAAGACTTGATGATGCGCTCGAGCATGCTGTCCCCTTCACTTCTATCTTTTATTTTGTGCTGCTCCCGATTGGGCGCAAGCGCAAATGATTTATATAACGATCATCATAGTCCGAAATCAGGGAAAGGTTGATCGCCTCGATGCGTCCAGCCAGCGCGGCAAAAGCGGCGCTACCATCCGCCTGCAACAGTCCGAGTTCGCAGCCGGCCAGGCTGGCGTCGGCATCAAGTTCGATGCAGGCCGGGTCGAGTGGCGGCAGTAACCCGACCGCCTGGGCGTGGGTGATGTCGAGCGTGTGGCCGAAGGCACCACAAACGCAGAGACGCGTGATTTCCGCCCACGCCATGCCGGCGCGGGCGAGCAGCACCTCGATGGCGGCCGCCATGGCGGCCTTGGCGCGCTGGAAGGCGTCGATGTCCTGGCCAAACAGTGCCGTGCGGGGATTGCCCGGGTCCAGATGGAATCCCTCCGGACCGGGCGCAACGACAAAACGTCCCGAGGGTTTGATCGCTCCAGTTGCCAGCAGCGCGGCAACCGCATCGACGAGCCCTGAACCGCAGAAGCCGCGTGCCGGGCTGCCGGCAATCGTTTCGAAGGTGTAGGAAAAGTCGGCGCTGGCGGGACGGCCACCTGCTGCGCGGTTTACGCGGCAAATTGCACCGGGCTCGGCCGCCATGCCGTTGCGCAGACCGACGCCCTCGAAGGCCGGGCCGCCGGGCACGGCCGTGACATGCAGGCGCTGCCCATCCCATAGCGCGATTTCCGTGTTGGTGCCGACATCCAGTAATAGTGCGCCGGTGGAGCCTTCGCACAGTCGCGTCGCCATCAGATCGGCCAGTAGATCGGAACCCACGAAGCCGGCTACCGGGTCAGGCAGGTTCACGACCGCATGGGGCATGAACCATTGGGCCTGAAAGACCTCCCGGTCGATCGGTTGACAATCGATGCGCTTCCCCCAGTGGTCTGGATCCAGCAGCGCCACGGTGCCGCGGCCGGTCAGCAGTGCCAGCATGGCGGTGTTGCCGACGATGAAAACTTCACCGATCTCGGCGAGCATCGGCGTCACCTCCCCGACATCGCGCTTGAGCATGTCGCGTACTGCCTGCACGATGGCCGTGCGCGCGAGCTTGGCGAGTTCATCCGCACGTGCCGGCTGCGCCAGGGCGGCCGAGAGCCGGTTGAGCACGTCGGCGCCGAAACTGCCTTGCGGATTCGGTCCGCGGCGGGTGGCGATGCGTTTGCCGTGCTTGCGGTCCCAGAGCGCGAGACGGATATGCGTGGTGCCGAGATCGACGGCGACGCCGTAGATGTGCGACTGCAAACCCGTCTGCGGGGCTGGCATGGCCGTCAGGTACTCCGGCGGGATGCTCTTCCATTGCGAGGGTGGGGCCGGGTCGTCGATGCGCACTTCCGTATCACCTTTTAGCCGCAGCTGGCAGGCGAGTCGGGCACCGGCAGCACGCTCGGCTGGCAACAGTTTCGTGAACTCGGCCACGGTCGGGGTACTGACTTCGCCGCTGACCCAGGTGACCAGGCATGCCCCGCAACCACCGGTGCCGCCGCAGGCTGCGCGCACACGCAATTCGGTGGTGTCGAGGGCGTCGCGCACGGAGGTACCGGCGGGTACCCGGAAGCTGTGATCGCTCTGTGGCGTTATGACCCGCAGAGTCACGTGAGCGTCGAGAACGGTATCGGGTGAATTCATGCCGCAATACTACGTGTCTGCGGCGGTGCGGACAATGTTGATGAGTGTCATGTTGATGAGAGCCATGGGCCTGGCAGCGATACTGCCGAGGTCGGGCGGTTAGAATGCCAGCTGACAAACAAGCTGGAGAATCTCATGTGCCTCGCCATTCCTGTCCGCGTCGTAGAGCTTTGTGCCAACGACATGGCCATTGTCGACCTCAACGGCGTGCGTAAAGATATATCGCTGGCGATGGTCGATGATGTCGCTGTTGGCGACTACGTGATCCTGCATGTCGGCTTTGCTCTCAGCAAACTGAATCCCGAAGAAGCCGAGAAGACCCTGGCGCTGTTTGCCGAGATGGGTGCAGCGGTGGCGAGGCAGGATGCGTTGGGTTTGAGCACGGGTTGAAGTGCTTCGATTACCTTCACTGACCATTGGAACCCATAAGTATATTCAATAACTATATGAGTTGATGTTGACCTCGATCAAAGAGGATGACCTCCGGGCTTGTTAGAAAGCGCTAATAAATAAGCGTCATAGGAGGAGGGTTCCATGAGTGCGTCCATATTCGATCTCAATCGAGATAGCCTCGCTGCAGTTGAGAACCGGCTCCAGATGCCGCGACGCGAGTTCCTTCAGTTCTGTGCCACGGTTGCCGCTACCCTGGGTTTGCCTGCGGGTGCCGAGGCGGCGGTGGCCAAGGCGGTAGAGTCGGCCAAGCGACCCTCCGTCATCTGGCTCCACTTTCAGGAATGCACCGGTTGCACCGAATCGCTGCTGCGCGCCGAGCATCCAACGATTGAGAAACTGATTCTCGATGTCATCTCGCTCGACTACCACGAGACGCTGATGGCTGCGGCCGGCCACCAGGCCGAGGCGGCGCGCAAGGACGCCATGAAGGCGAACAAGGGCAAGTACGTCCTGGTCGTCGAAGGCGCGATCCCGACCAAGCAAAACGGCATTTACTGCAAGATCGGCGGCCATACCGCCATTGATCTGCTGAAGGAATGTGCGGCCGATGCGGCGGCGGTAATCGCCATCGGTTCCTGCGCTTCCTGGGGCGGCATGCCTTCGACGATTCCCTCGATCGCGGGGGCCGACTCCAGTCCGACCGGTTCGGCGGGTGTCGCCGAGATTCTCGGCAAGCCGGTGGTGACGATTCCAGGCTGCCCACCCAATCCGTATAACTTCCTCGCCACCGTGGTGCATTTCCTCACCTTCGGTTCTTTGCCTGCGGTCGATAAACTTGGCCGGCCGCTGTTTGCGTACGGTCGCCTGATCCATGAAAACTGCGAGCGGCGTGCCCACTTTGACGCCGGCCGTTTCGCCATGCAGTTCGGCGACGAAGGCCATCGCAAAGGCTATTGTCTGTACAAGCTGGGCTGCAAGGGTCCTGAAACTTACGCGAACTGCCCGACCATCGGTTTCGGTGACGCGGGCGAAAACAACTGGCCGGTCGGTTGCGGCCACCCCTGCATCGGTTGCACCGAAAAGGGTGTGGGCTTCCAGAAGCCGATTCATACCGTGGCGAAGATGCTGAATGTCGCGCCGCCCTTGCAATATCCGCGTATCCACGAGGAGCTCGGCAAAGGGGCAAGTTTCGCGAGTGCGGCCGCCGTGGCAGCCATCGCCGGTGCTGCAGCCGGTGGTGCTGCGATGCTGGCCAGGAATCTCGGGCTGTCACACGAGGCGGCCGAACTGGATAAAGCCAAAGACTCCAAGCCAAAAGCGGAGGTGTGAGATGACCACCAGACGCGGTTTTCTGAAAGGCGCGCTGGCCGCCGGCGGCGCAATAGTCGGCGCTGGCAGCACGGCGGTCCAAGCCCGCGAAACGCGTGGCGTGCCGCCCGAAGCGCTGGGACTGCTCTACGATGCAACGCTGTGTGTCGGCTGCAAGGCCTGCGTGGCGGCGTGCAAACAGGCGAACGACAACCCGGCCGAGTTCAGCACGGTCGACCAGCTTTGGGACACGCCGCTCGATACCAGCGGCTATACCTTCAACCTGATCAAGATGTATCGCAACGGCACGATGGAAACGAAGGATGCCGAGACCAACGGCTATGCCTTCATGAAAACCTCGTGCATGCATTGCGCCGATCCCAGTTGCGTGTCGGCCTGCCCAGTGACGGCGATGACCAAGGACCCGGTGACCGGCATCGTCAGTTACGACGCCGAGCGCTGTATTGGCTGCCGCTACTGCGTGGCGGCCTGTCCGTTCGGCATCCCGAAGTACCAGTTTGACAGTCCGACCGGCAAAATCGGCAAATGTGAGTTGTGCCATCATCGCCACAAGGACGGTCATTATTCGGCCTGTGCCGAGGTCTGTCCGACTGGCGCCACGCTGTATGGCAAGACCAGTGACCTGCTCAAGGAAGCCAAGCGCCGCCTGGCCCTCAAGCCCGGCGGCATTACCTCCTTCCCGCGCGGCAAACTCGGCGGCCCGGACCAGAGCTATGAAGGCCAGGTCGGCAATTACCTCCAGCACGTTTACGGTGAAAAGGAATATGGCGGCACGCAAGTACTGAAGCTTTCCGGGGTGAATTTCCAGAAGGTCGGCATGCCGGACCTGCCACCAAATGCGGCGGCGGCCCTGTCAGAAACCATTCAGCACACGCTCTACGGCAACATGCTGCTGCCTTTTGCCGTACTGGGTGTGATGACCTGGGCGGCGAAGCGTAATGTGATTGCCACTCCGGACGAAGAGCACAAGGAGACTGATCATGGCTGAACATGCCGCACCTGCCCCCGTCGGCGGCGACTTCGTCAATGCTGTTACACAGGTCTGCCTGATACTCGTTGCCTTGTGCATTCCGATCTCGTTCTTCCGTTACTTCCACGGACTCGGGGCGGTTACCAACCTGAATGACGGTTACCCGTTCGGCATCTGGATCGTGGTCGATGTGATTGTCGGTTCGGCCTTTGCCTGCGGCGGTTTTTCCGTGGCGATGCTGGTGTATATCTTCAACAAGGGCCAGTACCATCCACTGGTGCGGCCGGCACTGCTGGCCAGCCTGTTCGGCTACAGCATTGCCGGCGTGGCCGTGATTTACGACCTTGGACGCTGGTGGAATTTCTGGCACATCTTCTGGCCAGGCTACATGAATCTGAACTCGGTGATGGTCGAAGTGGCGCTGTGCATTTCGCTCTACGTCACCGTCATGTGGATCGAGTTTTCGCCCACCTTCATGGAAAAATTCGGCATGGTCGAGCAGCGCCGCAAGCTCAACAAGGTGATGTTCGCTTTCATCGCGCTGGGCACCGTCCTGCCGATGATGCACCAGTCCTCGCTGGGCTCGCTCCTCGTCGTGATGGGCGTGCAAATTCACCCGCTGTGGAATACGCCGATCCAGCCCCTGTTGTACCTGTTGACCGCGATCACGATGGGCTACGCAGTGGTGCTGTTCGAATCCTGCCTGGCGGCTTCCGCGTACCGGCGCAAAATTGAAACCAAGTTGCTGACGCCGCTGGCCAAGGTCATGCTTGCATTCTTGGCGGCCTATCTCGTGGCGCGGATGGCTGACCTGTTGCTGCGGGGTGCTCTGCCGCGCGCCTTCTCGCTTTCGCTCGAAAGCCTGATGTTCTGGCTCGAAACGGCCTGTTTCGCGCTGCCTTTCTTCCTCATCGGCAGCGCGGCGAAGCGTCGCAACCCTGCCAAACTGTTCCTCGCCGGCATCACGTTGATGCTGGGTGGCGCGCTATTACGCATCAACGGTTTCCTGATCGGTTACGAAACCGGGGGGGACTTCAACTATTTCCCGTCAGTTTCAGAAATAACCGGTACTGCCGGCATGTTCGCGGCCGAAGTGCTCGGCTACATGTACATCACCCGCCGCTTCCCGGTTCTCCCGCGCGAAGCCTGATATCTGGAGATCAAAATGAGCAAACGCATCACGATTGATCCGATCACCCGCATCGAAGGCCATTTGCGCATCGACTGCGATGTCGATGGCGGCAAGGTCAAGAAGGCCTGGTCCTCCGGCCAGATGTGGCGTGGCGTCGAGCAGATCCTGCTCGGTCGCGATCCGCGCGACGCCTGGACGATCACGCAACGCATCTGCGGCGTGTGTACGACCGTGCATGCCGTCACCTCGGTGCGAGCCGTCGAGAACGCATTGCAGATGGAAGTGCCGCTGAACGCCCAGTACATCCGCAACATGATCATCCTGGCGCATTCGATTCACGACTTCATCGTGCACTTCTACCACCTCTCCGCGCTCGACTGGGTGGATGTCACCTCGGCGCTGAAGGCCGATCCGGACAAGACTGCCTCGCTGGCGGAAAGCCTGTCGAGTTGGAGTCTCAACAACAAACATGAAATGCGCAAGACGCATGAGCGCCTGAAGCACTTCGTCAATGGTGGCCAACTCGGCATTTTCACCAACGGCTACTGGGGACATCCGGCGATGAAGTTGTCGCCCGAGGTCAATTTGCTGGCCGTCGCCCATTATTTGCAAGCGCTGGAAGTACAGCGCCACGCCAACAAGATCGTTTCCATTCTTGGCTCGAAGTCGCCGCACATTCAGAACCTCGCGGTGGGCGGTGTTTCCAATCCGCTGGCGACCGATTCGCAATCGGTGTTGACCGTGGAACGTCTGCTGGCCTTGAAGGAACATATCGACGCCCTGCAAGACTTCATCAAGAACGTCTACATGGTCGACGTGGCGGCGGTGGGGGCTTTCTACGCTGACTGGACGAAGTACGGCGCGGGCGTGACCAACTACCTTTCCGTGCCGGATATCCCGCTCGACACCAAAGGCACCCAGTTCGCCTTCCCTGGCGGTTACATCGAAAACAAGAATCTCGCGGGGCAGAAGCAGATCAAGAACTTCAACGACGATTTCTGGGGCAAGGGGGTGGAAGAGGCCGTCAAGCACTCCTGGTACGACTACAGTGAGCAGAAGCCCCTGCATCCTTACAAGGGCGAGACCAAGCCGAACTACACCGACTTCCAGGACAACGGCAAGTATTCCTGGATCAAGTCGCCCACTTTCTACGGCAAGCCGGCCCAGGTCGGCCCGTTGGCGCGTGTGCTCAACATGCTGGCTGCGGGTTACGCACCGGCAACGAAATACGCCACCGGCACGCTCGATCTCGTCTCGACCCTGGCCAAGACCAAGGTCGGCCTCGACGCGATGCATTCGACGATCGGTCGCCACGCGGCACGCATGATCTCCTGCTGCATCAATGCCGACCTGCTGGGCGAGCAATGGAATCTGTTGCTCGCCAACATGGCGAAAGGCGATCTCAAGACGTTCAACCCGCCCACCTTCCCGAAGGGTGAGGTGATGGGCGTTGGCTTCCACGAGGCGCCCCGTGGCGTACTCTCGCACTGGGTCGTCATCAACGACGGCAAGATCAAGAACTACCAGTGCGTCGTGCCCTCAACCTGGAATGCCTGTCCGCGTAACGACAAGGACGAGCCGGGACCGTACGAAGCTTCGCTGCTCGACAACCCGGTGGCCGATGCTGAAAAGCCGCTGGAAGTCCTGCGCACGATTCACTCTTTCGACCCGTGCATTGCCTGCGCGATCCACCTGACCGACAAGGAAAATGACCAGAGCGTGATGGTCAAAGTGGT
>CAJBAP010000123.1 GCA_903950295.1 uncultured Rhodocyclaceae bacterium | reverse complement strand
TGGATGTAGGAGATTTCCTTGAGCTTCAAGGCGCCTTCGAGAGCGATCGGGTAGTGCGGACCACGGCCAAGGAAGAGCGCGTGGTGCTTGTCGGCAAACAGCCTCGCCCAGGCGGCAATGCCCGGCTCCAGCGCCAGGACCTTTTGTACGGCAACCGGCAGATGGCGCAGTGCAGCCAGATAGCCGGCCTCGTCGGTGGCAGTCAGGCGTCCGGCCTGTTTCGCCAGCGTGGCGGCCAGCAGGAACAGTGCGGCCAGTTGTGTGGTAAACGCCTTGGTCGAGGCGACGCCGATTTCCGGGCCGGCGCGCGTGAGGAAGCGCAACGCACACTCGCGCACGATGGCGGATTCGGGCACATTGCAAAGCGCCAGCGTCTTGCCCATGCCAAGTGCTTTGGCATGCTTGACGCAGGCCAGCGTATCGGCCGTTTCACCGGACTGCGAAATCGCCACCACCAGTTGCGCGGGATTGGGTACCGAAACGCGGTAACGGTATTCGCTCGCGACTTCGACGGTACACGGCAGGCCCGCAATCTGCTCGATCCAGTAGCGCGCCACCAAGCCGGCATGGTAACTGGTGCCACAGGCGATGATCAGCACGGCGCTAACATCCGCAAACATTTCCGGCGCGGCAACACCAAACAGGTTGGGCGAAAAGGTCTGCGCACCGCCGATCATTTCGAGCGTGGCGGCGAGTGCCTGAGGCTGCTCAAAGATTTCCTTCTGCATGTAGTGGCTATAGTCGCCGAGCTCGACGGCATCGGCCGAGAGCGTGCTCGCGTGAATCTCGCGTTTAACTGCCGTCCCGCTAACGCCGACTATTCGATAGCCATCGCGGCGAAGTTCTGCGACGTCGCCTTCTTCGAGGTAGATCATGCGGCGCGTGACTTGCAGTAGCGCCGATGCGTCAGACGCTGCATAGTTGCCATCTTCACCCAACCCCAGCAGCAGAGGCGCACCGTGACGGGAAACAACCACGCGTTCTTCGCCTTCGCGCAGCACGGCGATGGCATAGGCACCGACGAGAAGCCGCGTGGTGCGCTGCACCGCCTCGAACAGGTCGGCAGCCGTCTTAAGCGCTTCCTGCACCAGATGAGCGATCACCTCGGTGTCGGTATCGGACGTGAAACTGTAGCCCGCAGCAAGCAACTCCTGCTTGAGTTCGGCGTAGTTTTCAATGATGCCGTTATGCACCACGGCCAGACCGCCAGAAATATGCGGATGGGCATTCCTTTCACTGGGCACGCCATGCGTGGCCCAGCGGGTGTGGGCAATTCCCAGTTGTGCCGATTGCCCTTCGGCCTGGGCTGCCAGTTCGGCAACGCGTCCGACGCTGCGCAGACGCATCAGGCCCGGATTGAGAAGCGCCAGGCCGGCGGAATCATAACCACGGTACTCGAGCTTGCGCAGGCCCTCGACAAGAACCGGAACGATGTTGCGCGAGGCAACGGCAGCGACGATGCCACACATGGCTAACCCTTTTTATTTTTGGCCGGACGCTTCCAGCCTGTGATCGTTATCTGCTTCGGTCGAGAAACCGTCAGTGCGTCGGGCGGTGCATCTTTGGTGAGCGTCGTGCCGGCTCCCAGCGTGGCACCGCGACCAACCGTCACCGGCGCAACGAGTTGCGTATCCGAACCGATGAAGACATCGTCCTCGATCACGGTGCGGTACTTGTTGGCACCATCGTAGTTGCAGGTGATGGTGCCAGCACCGAAATTCACGCGGCTACCCACCGTCGCATCACCAATGTAGGCAAGGTGGTTGGCTTTCGAATGCGCGGCGATGGAAGAATTCTTCACCTCGACAAAATTACCGATATGCACGTCCTCGGCGAGTACGGTACCGGGACGTAAGCGGGCGAAGGGGCCGATGACGCTGCCTGGCCCGACCGTCGCGTCTTGCAACACACAATTCGGCCCGATGCGGACACCATCGCCGAGCACCACGCTGCCCTCGAATACACAATTGACGTCGATGCTCACATCGCGGCCACAGATCAATTGGCCACGAACATCGATACGTGCGGGATCGGCCAGCGTCACACCTTGCTCCATCAGGGCCTCGGCAACATTCCGTTGGTAGATACGCTCCAGTGCCGCCAGTTGCACCTTGCTGTTGACACCCTCGGTTTCCCAGTTGGCATCCGGATGCGCGGTCACGACATCCATGCCCTCGGCCACCGCCAGCGCAACGATATCGGTGAGGTAATACTCACCCTGCGCATTTGCACTGCCCAGTTGCGGCAGCCAGCGCGCCAACGCTGCGCCCGGTGCAACGAGGATGCCGGTGTTGATTTCGCGGATGGCGCGCTCGGCATCGTCGGCATCCTTCTCCTCGACGATGCGGGTAACCTTGCCATCCACCCGCACGATACGGCCGTAGCCATACGGACTGTCCAGATGAGCGGTGAGCAGCGCCAGTTTGTCGGCCCCGGCAGCTTCGATCAGGCGGCGCAGTGTGGCGGCACGTATTAGCGGCACATCGCCATACAACACCAAAGTCGGCGCTGGCGGGACGGCAGCAAACTCAGGCATGGCCTGCATTACCGCATGACCAGTACCCAGTTGCGGTTCCTGTAATGCCCAAGTCAGATCAGTCGAATCAAGTGCAGTGCGCACCTGTTCGCCACCATGGCCGTAAACCACGCAAACCTTCGTCGGCGCGAGTTCGCGCGCCGCATCAAGCACATGCGCCAGCATGGGCTTGCCGGCAACAGGATGGAGCACCTTGGGCAGGTCAGAGCGCATGCGCTTGCCCTGCCCGGCTGCGAGGATGACGATGTTCAGCATGATCTGGTCGCGCGAGTTCAGCGCGGCAGGGTGCTCGTCCCCATCAGGAACTCATCGACGGCACGCGCGCACTGACGACCTTCGCGAATCGCCCAGACGACGAGCGATTGCCCTCTGCGGATGTCACCGGCGGCAAAGATCTTCGGTACGCTGGTAGCGTAGCAATCGGCACCGTCAGTTGTTGCACTGACATTGCCACGCCCATCTTTCGCGACACCGAATGCATCGAGCATTGAAGCCACCGGGTTGGTGAAGCCCATGGCCAGAAAAGCCAGATCAGCCTTGATCTCGAATTCGGAACCCGGCACCTCGGTCATCTTGCCGCCCTGCCAGTCGAGGCGCATGCACTTGAGTGCCGTCAGTTTCCCGTTCTCACCCACAAATTCCTTGGTGGCAATCGACCAGTCACGACTGCAACCCTCATCGTGTGACGACGAAGTACGCATCTTGGTCGGCCAGTAGGGCCAGATTAGTGGCTTGTTTTCATGCTCAGGCGGCTTGGGCAGCAATTCGAACTGGGTGATGGCCGCCGCAGCTTGACGGTTGGAAGTGCCAACGCAGTCGGAGCCGGTATCACCGCCACCGATCACGACGACCCGCTTGCCTGTGGCAGAGAGCGGATTTTTCTTGCCGCCACCGACCTGTTTGTTCTGCGGAATAAGAAATTCGAGGGCGAAGTACACCCCTTCCAGGTCGCGGCCCGGGATCGGCAGATCGCGTGGTGTCTCGGCACCGCCGGCCAGTACGACTGCATCAAAATCTTTCATCAACTTGGCCGGCGCAACCACCTTGGTCGCATCATTCACCACACCTCTGGGCATATCCAGACCCACCAGGGTCTTGAGCTGGAATTTCACGCCCTCGGCCTTGAGTTGCGCAGCGCGCCATTCAACCAGGCGCTTGTCAAGCTTGAAGTCGGGGATGCCGTAGCGCACCAGGCCCCCGATAGCATCGTTCTTCTCGAAAACCGTGACATCGTGACCCACACGCGCCAATTGTTGCGCGGCCGCCAGGCCAGCCGGGCCAGAACCGACGACGGCAACCTTCTTGCCCGTCCTGGTCGCAGCTGGTTGCGGAACTACCCAGCCATTTTCACCGGCTTTGTCGATGATGGCATGTTCGATGGACTTGATGCCCACCGCTGCGGCATTCACGCCCAGCGTACAGGCAGCCTCGCAAGGGGCCGGGCAAATGCGACTGGTGAACTCGGGGAAATTATTGGTCGAGTGCAGCGTATCGATAGCTTCACGCCACTTGCCCTTGTAGACCAGGTCGTTCCAGTCGGGAATCAGATTGTTGATCGGGCAACCGTTGTTGCAAAACGGAATGCCGCAATCCATGCAGCGCGCACCCTGCGTCTTGGCCTCATCGTCCTTCAGGTGACCGACGAATTCGCGATAATGCCTGAGGCGCTGCTCGACAGGTTCGTAGCTTTCGGAGAGACGTTCGAACTCGAGGAATCCGGTGGGCTTGCCCATGTTATGCAGCCTCCTTTACTTGCTTCGCGGCCATTTCCTTGAGCGCGCGGCGATACTCATTCGGGAATACCTTGACGAACTTGGTACGATATTTTGCCCAGTCGCCCAGTACGCGAACCGCAACTTCACTGCCGGTCTCGTCGAGATGCTTCTGGATCAAACCCATCAGCAAATCTTCGTCCGCCTGATCTTTGTGGCGCGTGCCATCGTTCGGCTGTTTGGCCTCCGGCAGAACTTTCTCCAAGGCGACCATGGAGAGGTTGCAACGTTTTTCGAAACTGCCGTCAGCGTCAAGCACGTAGGCGATACCCCCACTCATGCCGGCGGCGAAGTTGCGGCCGGTCTGACCCAGCACCACCACGGTACCGCCCGTCATGTATTCACAGCAGTGATCGCCCGTACCCTCGACCACGGCCGTAGCACCGGAGTTGCGCACGCAGAAACGTTCGCCGGCCACGCCGCGGAAGAACACCTCGCCTTCGATGGCGCCATACAGCACGGTATTGCCAACGATGATGTTTTCGCAAGGAACGCCACGGAAGGCCTGTGACGGCTTGACGACGATCTTGCCACCGCACAGGCCCTTGCCCACGTAGTCGTTGGCTTCACCGGTCAACTCCAGCGTGATGCCGCGCGCCAGGAAAGCCCCGAAGCTTTGACCCGCCGTGCCATTCAAGCTGACATGAATGGTCTCGTCCGGCAGGCCGGCATGGCCATAACGCTTTGCGACTTCATGCGACAACATGGTGCCGACCGTGCGGTTGCGGTTCTTGACCGGCAATTCGAAGGCCACCTTCTCGCCGCGTTCAAGCGCCGGCTTGGCCTTGGCAATCAACTGATGATCAAGCGCCTTGTCGATGCCGTGATTCTGTGTTTCGCAATGGAAGCGTGCCACCTCGGCCGGCGCAGACGTCATGTGGAAGATGCGCGAAAAGTCGAGGCCACGCGCCTTCCAATGGGCGATGCCCTTCTTCATGTCGAGCAGGTCGGATCGTCCAATCAGGTCATCGATCTTGCGAATGCCCATTTCGGCCATCAACTGACGAGCCTCCTCCGCCACGAAGAAAAAGTAATTCACGACGTGCTCGGGTTGGCCGGTAAAACGCTTGCGCAGCACTGGATCCTGGGTCGCGACGCCGACTGGACAGGTATTCAGATGGCACTTGCGCATCATCAGGCAGCCTTCGACCACCAGCGGCGCCGTGGCGAAACCGAACTCGTCGGCACCGAGCAGCGCGCCAACGACAACATCACGACCCGTCTTCATCTGACCATCAACCTGCACACGAATGCGGCCACGCAAGCGGTTCAGCACCAGCGTCTGCTGCGTTTCGGCAAGGCCCAGTTCCCACGGCGACCCGGCATGCTTGATCGAAGATAGCGGTGAAGCGCCGGTGCCACCGTCGAAGCCAGCGATGACCAGGTGATCGGCCTTGGCCTTGGAAACACCTGCGGCCACGGTGCCAACACCCACTTCGGAAACCAGTTTGACCGAAATCGCAGCGCTGGGATTGGCGTTCTTCAGATCATGGATCAGCTGCGCCAAGTCCTCGATGGAGTAAATGTCATGATGCGGCGGTGGCGAAATCAGGCCGACACCCGGCACCGAATGGCGCAGGAAACCGATGTAGTCCGAAACTTTGTGGCCGGGCAACTGGCCCCCTTCACCGGGCTTGGCGCCCTGGGCCATCTTGATCTGGATCTGATCGGCATTCGCCAGGTACTCGGTAGTGACACCAAACCGGCCAGAAGCGACCTGCTTGATCGCACTACGCAGGCTATCGCCTTCCTGCAGCGGAATATCGCGTTCGATGCGACTGGCGCCAACCACGCTGGCCACCGTTGCACCAGCGCCAACTTTCTGGAACCGGCGCGGGTCCTCGCCCCCCTCACCGGTATTGGACTTGCCGCCGATACGGTTCATGGCGATGGCCAAGGTCGTGTGGGACTCGGTCGAAATTGCGCCCAGCGAAATGGCGCCCGTGGCAAAACGCTTGACGATCTCGGTCGCCGGTTCCACTTCATCGAGCGGCACGGGTGCGCCAACGGGCAACAACTCGAACAAACCGCGCAACGTCATGTGGCGCTTGCCCTGGTCGTTGATGATCGCCGCATATTCCTGGTAAGTCTCGAACTTGCCGGAACGCGTCGCATGCTGCAGCTTGGCGATGGCATCGGGCGTCCAGACGTGCTCCTCACCCCGCACGCGAAAGGCATACTCGCCACCGACGTCGAGCATATTGACCAGCATCGGGTCGTTGCCGAAAGCAGCGGCATGCACATTGAGCGCTTCGCGTGCCACCTCCTTGAGGCCAATGCCCTCGATCTTCGTCGGCGTGCCAGTGAAGTAGCGGGCGACGAAATCGGACGAAAGACCGATTGCTTCGAAGATCTGCGCACCGCAGTAGGACTGGTAGGTCGAGATGCCCATCTTCGACATGATCTTCATCAACCCCTTGCCGATCGCCTTGATGAAGCGCTTGTGGCAATCATCGGCGGCAGGCTTGCCCGGCAAGGTCGGCGCGAGCGCGTCGAGGCTCTCGAAGACCAGCCAGGGGTGAATGGATTCGGCACCGTATCCGGCGAGCAGGGCAAAATGGTGTGTCTCGCGCGCCGCGCCAGTTTCTACGATGAGGCTGCACGAGGTGCGTAAACCGGTCTTGACCAGATGCTGATGCACGGCCGAGCACGCCAGCAGCGACGGGATGGGAGCACGCGCGGCATCGACGGCGCGGTCGGAAAGGATGATGACGCTGTAGCCTTGGCCTACCGCGCGCTCGGCGCTGACACACACCTGGTAGAGAGCGTCCGCGAGACCGGCCAGACCGGCCGCCGCTGGCGTGGTGATGTCAACCACGAAAGAGCGGAAAGTCCCCTTGGTCAGCTTGTCGATCTGCTTGAGCTTGGCCATATTGGCCGGCGACAAAATGGGCTGATGCACCTCAAGGCGCGGCGTCGGCTCGGTCTCGTCGACGCCAAGCAGGTTGGGATTGGGGCTGACCAGCGAGATCAGCGACATGACGATTTCCTCGCGAATCGGGTCGATCGGCGGGTTGGTCACCTGGGCAAAGAGTTGCTTGAAGTAGTTGAACAGCGGCTTGTTCTTGCTCGACAGCACGGGTAGCGGGCTGTCGTTGCCCATCGAGCCCGTGGCTTCCTCGCCATTCAATGCCATCGGTTCGAGGATGAACTTGAAATCTTCCTGCGTATAGCCAAAGGCCTGTTGCAGATCAAGCAGCGGCGCCGCGAGCTTTTCCCTGGACTTGACCTCTGGCATTTCATCCACGTAGTAGCGGGATTTCTCGATCCACTCCCGATAGGGCTTGGCCGTCGCCAGTTGGTGTTTCATTTCGTCATCGCTGATGATGCGCCCCTGTTCGAGGTCTATCAGCAGCATCTTGCCAGGCTGCAAGCGCCACTTCTTGACGATGCGTTCGTCGGGAATCGGCAGCACGCCGATTTCCGAGGACAGCACCACGAGGTCGTCGTCTGTGACCAGATAGCGGGCCGGGCGCAGACCGTTGCGGTCAAGCGTGGCGCCGATCTGGCGGCCGTCGGTGAAGGCCACTGCCGCCGGGCCATCCCATGGCTCCATCAGGGCCATGTGGTACTCGTAAAAGGCACGCCGATCCTCATCCATCAGCGGGTTGCCGGCCCACGCTTCCGGAATCAGCATCATCATGGCATGGGCCAGGCTATAGCCGCCCATCACCAGCAACTCCAGCGCATTGTCAAAAGAGGCCGAGTCAGACTGGCCATCGTAGATCAGCGGCCAGATCTTCGGCAGGTCATCGCCGAGCAGTTTGGAGGAGATGCCGTGTTCGCGGGCACGGATCCAGTTGACGTTGCCGCGCAAGGTATTGATCTCGCCATTGTGGGCAATCATGCGGAAGGGATGCGCCAAATCCCAGGTCGGGAAGGTGTTGGTCGAGAAGCGCTGGTGCACCAGTGCCAAGGCGGAGTCGAGGCGTTCGTCGCGCAGATCGAGAAAATACTCCCCCACCTGATCTGCCAGCAGCATGCCCTTGTAAACGATGGTGCGCACCGACAGAGAGGGGACGTAAAACATCTTGCCGTCCGGCAGCTTGAGCGACTGCACGCGGTGGCCCGCCTCCTTGCGGATGACGTAGAGCTTGCGTTCCAGCGCGTCGGCATCGACACTCCCTTCGCCGCCGCCAATGAAGACCTGACGGATGACCGGTTCGATATCCCGGGCCGCCTGAGCCAGCCCACGGTTGTCGACCGGGACGTCGCGCCAGCCAAGCAGCACTTGACCTTCGTAGCGAATCGTGCGCTCGATCGCGGCCTCGCAGGCGCGCCGGCTTTCCGGGTTCCTTGGCAGGAATACCATACCGACCCCGTAACTGCCCGGTGGCGGTAGTTCAACGCCCTGACCGGTCATTTCCGCACGCAGGAACGCATCGGGAATCTGGATCAGAATGCCGGCACCATCGCCCAGCAGCGGGTCGTAGCCGGTAGCGCCCCGGTGTTCGAGGTTCTTGAGAATTAGCAAGCCCTGCGCAACGATGGCATGGCTTTTTTTATTCTTGATGTGAGCAACGAAGCCGACGCCACAGGCATCGTGCTCGTAGGCGGGATCG
>CAJBAP010000122.1 GCA_903950295.1 uncultured Rhodocyclaceae bacterium | reverse complement strand
TGGGTCGATCAACATGCTGTTGCCGTGCGTCATCCGGCCGGTCGGGTGCAAGCCGCCCTGCGCCGCTGCCAGCAAATAGCACTGGTTTTCGATGGCCCGAGCGCGCAACAATACTTCCCAATGGGCGCGGCCGGTGGTGTCGGTAAACGCCGCGGGCAGGACGATCAGGTCGAGCGGACTTGACCACTGGGCAAGCCCGCGAAACAACTCTGGAAAGCGCAAATCGTAACAAATGCTCAAGCCAACGCGGCCGCAAGGCGCATCGAAAGCAACGGGCGTGGGCGGCCCCGCTTCGATAGTGGCGGCCTCGTCGTACACCTCGTCGCCCTTCTGGAACCCGAACAGGTGAATCTTGTCGTAGCGTGCCACCCGGCGACCTTCAGGGTCGTAAACCAGACAGGCATTGCGCTGCTTGGTCGGATCGTCCGCCGTCAGTGGCAAGGTGCCGCCCACCAGCCAGACGCCGTGCCGCGCAGCCGTCGCGGCCAGAAAAGCCTGGATCGGACCGTTGCCGTCTTCTTCGCGCACGGCAAGCCGATCGGCATCGTTGGGACTGATGATGGGAAAGTACTCGGGCAGCGCAACCAGCTGCGCGCCTTGCCCGGCGGCGTCGGCGATCAGGCGCGCGGCGGTATCAAGGTTCGGCACGACATCCGGGGTGGAAATCATCTGGATGGCAGCAATGCGCATTGTGGTGTTCATGGCGGTGTCGCTTTCTTTTCCGGCGCATTGCGCGTGAGCTTTTCCACTTTGGGATCGGTCCAGCTCCCCGTAACGGCGTACTCGAAGGCAAATGCCTGATCAAGGGGATTGTTCAGCACCTTCTGGGCTGCCCACGCGACCGCACCTACCACCGGGTTGGCGATCATCGCGCCCACGGCAATCGACTCACCGACGGCGGGCTCCACGCGCACCTTCAGGTCCTGTGTTTCGGCAACCAGGTTGGCCTGCCCCGCAATCAGCACCTTCGCCGCCGGGCCGCGAATGCTGAGGGCATCGGTCTTCATCAGGCCCCGGGTGATGCTGGCGGTACCGGCGATGCTGTCGAACGCGAAGCCTTCACTGAAGACATCGCGAAAATCGAGCGTGATGCGCCGTGGCAGCGACTGCAACGACAGCACGCCCAGCAGGCGGCCGACACCCGGTTCGAGTTTCTTGAACTGCCCCTTTTCCGCATCGATCTTGAGGTGGCCGGAGAGACTCGGCAGATCGAGGGCGAACGGCGCCCCGGCCCAGGTCAGATCACCGTCGAGCTGCGCCGCGCCGCGCCGCATGGCATCCGGCAGGCCCAGTCGCACCAGCAGTTTTTCGGCGTCATCGACATCGAGCTTGAAGTTCAGGGCGGTTTCGGGTGCGCTGATGCTCGGGCGCCAGCGTCCCTCGCCGGTCAGCCGGGCCGCATCATTCTTCACCCCCAGCTTCGCCAGCCAGGCACCGTCACGATTTTCGGCGGTAACGCGCACCTCCCCCAGCACCATGTCATGCAGGGAAAACTTGTCGATGACGAGATCGACCGCCGGCAGTTCCTGGGTGGCGTCGGTTGGGTCGGCAACATATGCCGCAGCAGGCTTGTCGGTAGCGGGCAGGATCAGGTGCGACAGGCGTCCGGTAATGCGTCCGGCCCCAGTGCTGCTCCAGGTCAGTTGTCCGCGCGCTTCGCGACTGTCGACACCAAAACGCCAACCCGTGTCACTGCGTGTGCCGGTCAGCTGCAGATCGTGGATAGTCCGTCCCCGCAGTTGCAACTCGGCACTTTTCAGATCAATCGCGGCAAACGCAAAGGGCCCGGCAGATTTCGCATTGCCGTCATTCACGCCGCTTAGCGCATTGAGCCAAGCGTCGGCATCAAGTTTGGGTTGGGCAATGGCGAGCGTCACACCGCGCGACGGCGATGGGCCGCCGGATTTAACGGCGGCCGCACCGAGCGCAATGCGCCCCTTCCACGGCCCTCCCTCCTCCTGCAAGTTCAGTGCGACATTGCTGCCGAGCGTCGCTGTCCAGGCATCACGATTCGGCTCGATGCGCCCTTCCAGTTTGAGCGGCAGCACTTCGCGGGCCGACTTGTTGAAAGGTTCGGGCAGGCTCGACGACAAGCCTTCGAGGCTGGATTCGATGCGTATCTCGGCGCCCGGCTTTTTCACCGTCACGCTGCCGCGCCAAGGTGTTTCACCCGACAGGTGTTCAAACACGCGCAGGCCATATTCCTGCCGCAGGGCCTGTGCCGCCAACTTGCCAGCCGCATTGACGCGCACAACACCGCCGGGAGACGAGGCAACATCCACACCGAGCGGCACGCCGAACAGGCGGGCACGCAGATTCTTCCCCTGCAGGCGGTCGGCCGTGAAACTGAACTCTCCCTGCGCACTGGTAAATGTTGGCAGCCCCGGGATCACGTTGAGCTGATTGTCGGCAAAACGGTAGCGGCCATCGACTTGGGTATCGGCCAGACGGCGCAAGGGCAGCACCAGTTTGAGATCGAGCTCGCCCTGGCCGGCCGCCGTCATCGTCTGGGTAAAGTGATCGATACGCTCTCCGACCGGGCTCGCTTCGATGAAATCGAGGAAGCGCTGCGTCGGCCCCTTGGCGCGACCGGAGACGGTGAGCAATTCCTCCGGCTGTTCCAGGTCGGCTATCTCTGCCTGCACGTCGGCCAGTGCCACGCCGAGAATCTTGCCGCGCTGACCACGGATCAGCATGCGCGCACCATCGAACAGCAGCTCGCCATCGATATCGGTGATCTCAGGCCAGCCGGAAGCATATTTCAGTGTCGCTCCCTGGAAGGCACCCTTGACCTGGAAGATTCCGGATTTCCCATCCTTGAAGGGAAACTCCGCCAGCGGCCCCTTGAGCCGCAAGCTGGTGCTGGCCGAGCTGCCGCCGACGATACCGTCACGCAGCCAGTCACGGACATCCTTGTTGACCACCAGTGGCAAATAACGCCACACGGCGCTACCCGAACCACGCGTCAGCTTGGCCGACAAATCGATCTCGCCCGGCCCCTGGCCGGTATAGCGATAGCGGCCGGTCACTTCTCCGCTGGCATCAGCGTTGCTGAAGGCAATGCGCGACAGCAACAGGTCGATCTGATCGGTATTTCCCTCGCGGGATTGCCAGCCGATGTCGGCGGCCAAACTCTCTAGCGGCAGCTTCGGCCCGGTGAATACCGTGGGCAGGAAGATGTCGGCGCTCTGGCTGTCGATACGCACTTTACCCGAGCGCTCATTGCCCTCGAGCGATCCTGATATCCCGGAAAAACCGGGTAACTCATGATAAGCGGCCAGGCCCAGGCCATCGAAACGACCCTTGACTTGCCAGTGCTGCAGGGCCTCTAGCACACCGCGCCAGGAGAACGAAAAATCGGCCAGGCGTCCCTGCGGTGCGAAGATGGCAAGTCGCTCATGGACATGGGCTGGCAGCGGCAGATACTCGGCCAGGTCTGCCAAAGCACCGAAGTCGAGGCGGCTGGCACGAAACTCGCCGGCTTCGCGTCCCTTGCCGTTGTCGATCGCCAGGCGTGCGTTGGTGGGCGGCACGATGATGCCGTTGCGCGTTTCCAGTTCGAGCTGCTTGATTTCGCCGACGAACCCTTGCCGAGTCCGCTGGCTGATCATGCGGCCATGCAGTTGCTTGAGTTCCAGCACCGGCAAATCCGGCTGCAGACGCACCGCCACGTCGGTCACGCTCAGATCGAGCGTGAAGCCGTTGGGCAGCAGATCTTCAAACGTAAACCAGAGGCGCAAACCACCGGAACCACGCGACCAGTCGAGTGGGGAATCAATCCATGGAGACCAGGCCGCCAGATCGATGCGCTCGAGCTCGGCGTACAGATCACCGCGCCATTTCGCCACATCGGCAAGATTTTTCCCGACGAAATTTCCCCGCAGGTCGAGCCGTGTCGCCACATTGATGGCAGGTTCGGCGACAAGGCCAAAACTGTGATGACGGCCGGCATTTCTCAAATCAAAGTTCAGGTGCTGCAATTCCAGCGCTGGCGCATTGCGCAATTCGTCATGCCAGACCAGGCGAGCATCGCGGACGACGATGCGGCCCTGCGTCAGCAGCCAGTCGACAAAACCGCCCTCGCCTTCACCCTGCATCGGCATACCGGCGACAAACAGTGCGCCGCTGGCATCGCGACGAATATCGAGCACCGGGGACACAATCTCGAGGCGGTGGAGGTGCAGGCCAAAGTGCCACAGCGACGACCAGCCGATTTCCGCCTCGACCCGTTCGAATGTCAGTGCCGGCCGGCCTTGCTGGTCATGCAGTTGCAGCCCTTCGATGGCGAGCTGCGGATAGAAACCCGGCCACGCCGCCGACAGGGAGGCGATCTTGACCGGCTGACCGATGGCGGCCGACAGCTTTTGCTCGACCAGATCGCGCTGACTGGCGATTTCGGGCATCAGGAAGTGCCGCCCGGCGAGAATCAGCAGGCCGGCCGCGAAGTACAGCACCAACAGCAGACGCCATGACCATTTCATCAGGCTGCGCAATGCCGAGGATGCACGAATAGGCGAAGAGCGGGGGAGCAAGGGGCGAGGGCGGGCTACAATGCAAGGGTTTCTAAGGTTTGACGGCGGGCGGCGGCCTGAGTACAGCCCCAATCCGGACGATTTTAATCCATGACAACCTCAATCCCGGCCAATCCATCCCCCCTCGACTTCTCGCGCTATCTGGCGCGCCTGCTGCAGGCACGACCGGAACTGGCTGCCGAACTCGATCCAGAGGCTGGCCCCCTCAAGGCTGCCCAGCTCGACGACTGGCTCCAGGCTGAAACTCTGACCGAAGAAAGCTTGAAGCCCGCATTGCGCCTTCTCAAGCAACGGGCAATGGCACGCATCGCCACACGCGACCTGGTCGGCCGGGCCGAACTGGGCGAAGTCGTCGAGAGCATGACCCTGGTTGCCGAGGCGGCCGTCAGCGCCGCATTGCGGATTACCGAGGCCGCCTTGATCGCCCGCTACGGCGAGCCGAGAAACGCCACCGGCGTGCGCCAGCAGCTCATCGTCATCGGCATGGGCAAACTGGGCGGGCGCGAGTTGAACGTCTCCTCCGATATCGACCTGATCTTCGTCTACCCCGAAGACGGCGATACCGCAGGGAACCCGGCGGGCACCCGATCGATTTCCAATTTCGAGTT
>CAJBAP010000121.1 GCA_903950295.1 uncultured Rhodocyclaceae bacterium | reverse complement strand
GATACGTATTTGCTGGCGTAAAGGCCGCCTTCGAGTTTGTGAGCTGTGCCAGTCTTGCCGGCAACGCGGTAGCCCTGTACCTGTGCCTTGGGTGCCGTGCCGCCGGGCAGTACGGCCATTTCCAGCATGGCGCGCACTTCGCGTGCCGTTTGTTCCGAAAAAACGCGCACGCCAACTGATGGCGGTGCATCCAGACGGGCCAGTGACAATGGCAGCAAATCCCCGTCGCGCGCAAACGCCTGATAGGCACGCGCCAACTGGATGAGGGTTACTGAAATGCCGTGACCGTAGGACATGGTGGCTTGCTCGATTGGCCGCCAGCGCTTCCAGGGGCGCAGACGTCCGCCGGCCTCGCCGGGGAAACCCATCTTGAGCGGTTGGCCGAAGCCGAGGCTATCGAACATCTTCCACATATCCTCGGAAGGCAGCGCCAGCGCCATCTTGGCCGCACCGATATTGGATGATTTCTGGATCACTTGGGCGACCGACAACACGCCATGCGGGTGGGCATCGGAGATCGTTGCCGGACCGATGGTGAGTTTGCCGGGCGCGGTCTGAATTGGCGTATCGAATCGCACATTGCCCTTGTCCAATGCCAGTGCGATCGTGAAGGGTTTGAAGGTCGATCCGGGCTCGAAGGTATCGGTGAAGGCGCGGTTGCGTAACTGTGCGCCCGACAGGCGGGAACGGTTGTTCGGGTTGTAAGTCGGCAGGTTGGCGAGCGCCAGCACCTCACCGTTCTTTGCATCAAGCACCACGATACCGCCGGCCTTGGCCTTGTGCTCGATGATCGCCTGCTTGAGTTGCGAATAGGCCAGATATTGCAGCTTGGCGTCGAGGGCAAGCACGGTGTCTTTACCCTCCTGCGGCACCTGGATCGATTCGACGTCCTCGACGATCTGGCCGCGCCGATCCTTGATGACGCGCCGGCTGCCTGGCTTGCCCGCCAGCTGGGCTTCCATGGCCAGTTCGATGCCTTCCTGGCCAACATCCTGGGCGCCGGTAAAGCCCAGCATGTGGGACGTTACTTCACCGGTCGGGTAATAGCGGCGAAATTCGTTCTGGAAATAAACGCCCGGGAGCTTAAGGTTCGCAATCTGCGTAGCCACATCAGGGGCGATCTGGCGCTTGATATACACAAAGTCACGCGCGCCCGCCAGTTTGCGCCCCAGTTCGCGTGCATCCATCTCAAGCAGGCTGGCCAGTTCGCGTGTTTGTGCGGGGGTCAGTTTGGCGTCCTCGGGAATTGCCCAGACCGATTTCACCGGTGTCGACATCGCCAGCACGTCGCCATGACGATCAAGAATTCGGCCGCGTGTCGCCGAGATTTCGATGACGCGCTCGTAGCGCGACTCACCTTTGCCGATCAGAAAATCCTTGTTTACCCCCTGCAGATAAAACGAGCGGGCCACCAGCGCCGCTGAGCCGAACAGCAGCAGGCCCATGACAAGATGTGCCCGCCAGGCCGGGAGTGCTTCGGCGAGTAAGGGGCTGCGTGTCAGTTTCACGGTTTCACGGTTCCACCGCCACGATCTGTCCGGCCTTGGGCGAGCGCATGCCGAGTTTTTCACGGGCGATCTGCTCGATGCGTGCGTGGGTGGCCCACGTGCTTTGCTCGAGCTGTAGCTGTCCCCACTCGACCTCGAGGGCGCGCATGCGCTGCTGTTCGCGCTCGTATTCGGTGACGAGTTTGCGGGCGCGGTGGTTGGTCGATACGGCGGCCAGCGCGCTGATGAGCACCATGGCCAAAAGGATGAGATTGAGGCGTGCCATGATTAGATCATTTCGGCCACACGCATTACCGCACTGCGAGCACGCGGGTTGGCGGCAATTTCAGCTCTGCTGGCCCGTACCGATTTGCCGATTAGTCGCAAAATTGGCGCTGGCAGGTCGGCGGCTCGTACCGGCACACCCTTCGGCGGTTGCGGCGGATTCGCCGCGTCACGCAGAAAGCGTTTGACGATACGGTCCTCGAGAGAGTGGAAGCTGATCACGGCCAATCGTCCCCCTGGCTGCAAGCGATGGAGCGCCTGCGGCAGGGTTAGCGACAGCTCCTCAAGCTCCCGATTGACGTGAATCCGTAGAGCCTGGAAGGTGCGCGTCGCCGGGTGCTGCCCTGGCTCGCGCGTACGGACGACCGCCGCCACGAGCGCGGCAAGCTGTCCTGTGGATGAAATACGCTGCTCGCACCGAGCAGCAACAAGCGCCTTTGCAAGCGCATGAGCAAACCGTTCTTCGCCATACTCACGAATCACCTCCTCTATTTGATGTTGTTCCGCGTGCGCCAGAAAGTCGGCTGCGGTTTCCCCCTGTGTCGTATCCATGCGCAT
>CAJBAP010000120.1 GCA_903950295.1 uncultured Rhodocyclaceae bacterium | reverse complement strand
GCTGGCCAAGTGGTGCGTTATCGCATCGAAGTCGGCCGCAACCAGGGCGCCTTGCCGAAGGAAATTGTCGGTGCCATCGCCAACGAAGGCGGCATCGAGGGCAAGTTGATCGGCCAGATCAATCTGTTCGACGATTACAGTACGGTCGAGTTGCCCAGTCTGCCGCCGGAAGTTCTCGACATCCTCAAGCGCACGCGTGTGCGTCAGTTGCCTCTGAAGATTCGCGTGGCCGAGGTGGGTGAGGGCGAGGTTCGGCGGCCGCCAGCCAGGCCGAGATCGGACAAGGTGCGCGAACCGTTCGCTGAGTCACCCAGAAAATCCCCGTGGGAAACGCAGGCACCAGAACGCCGTCCCGCCAGTGCCGACTTTCCAGCCAAACCACCCTATCGTGGCGAGAAAAAACCGGCAGGGGAATGGAAGGGCAAGGGCGCCGGAAAACCTTTCGGCAAGCCCGGCACCAAGCCACCGGAAAAGAAACGTCCTTACTGACCAGCCGGTTGGGTGAGTTTATTCTTCGCCCGCCAGTTTCAGTGGGCCGCTACCAGAGTAGCGATCAAGCGCGAGGTAGATCACCGGTGTGATCAGCAGGGTGATTACCTGCGAGAAGATCAGTCCGCCAACGACCGATAGCCCGAGCGGTTGCCGCAGTTCGGCGCCGGCGCCGAGGCCGAGGGCAATCGGCATCGCACCCATCAGGGCCGCCGAGGTGGTCATCATGATGGGACGAAAGCGCAGCAGGCACGCGGTGCGAATTGCCTCCCGGGCTGCCATCCCCCGGTTGCGTTGTGCATCGAGGGCAAAGTCGATCATCATGATGGCGTTCTTCTTGACGATGCCGATCAGCATCAGGACACCGATCATCGCGATGATCGAAAGGTCCATGTTGAACAGCCAGAGCATGGCCAGCGCACCGACGGCCGCCGAAGGCAGGCCGGCGAGGATCGTCAGCGGATGGATGTAGCTCTCGTACAGTACGCCCAGTAACACGTAGATCACCAGCAGCGCGGCGACGATCAGCACGATCTGGCTGGCTTGCGAGGACTGGAAGGCTGCTGCATCGCCGCCCCAACTGGTCAAAATGCTCACCGGGAAATTCAGTGCGTGTTTGTATTCCTCGATGTGCTTCGCCGCATCGCCCAAAGCCGCGCCCGGCGCAAGGTTGAAGGAGAGCGTCAGGGCTTCGAGCTGGCCGGCGTGGTTGATGGCAATCGGCCCTACCCCGCGTTCGACTGTCGCGACGCTCGACAAAGGCACCAGCGTGCCACCGCCGTTGCCGGTTTTTGCACGGACGAATATCTTGCCGAAGGCGCTTTCGTCGGCACGATCCTCTGCACCCACCTGCATGATGACCTGATAGCTGTCGCTTGAGGTATAGATCGTCGATACCTGTCGCTCGCCAAAGGCGCTATAGAGTGCCGAACGGATATCGGCAATCTGTATGCCGAGCAGGTTGGCCTTGTCGCGGTCGATGTTGAGCCGCGCCTCCAGGCCCTTCAGTTGGGCATCGGTGGTGACATCGCGAAAGATGGTGTCTTCGCGCAAACGCGCGGACAATCCATCGGCCGCCATCCGCAAGTCTTCGGCGCGCACGCTGCGCATTACGTACTGGTAGCGGCTCTTGCTTACCCGTCCGCCGAGCCGCAGGTTCTGGATCGGATTGATGAAGACATTGACACCGGGGATGGCCCGCACTTCCTTGCGCAGGCCTTCCACCACCTTGTCGATGTGCGGACGTTCGCTGCGCGGCTTCAGGCTCATGAAGAGACGCCCGTTATTGCTGTCGTTGGCATTGACGATCAGGGTGTCGACCGCCGGATTGGCGCGAATCACGTCGCCGGTACGCTGCAGCAATGCGGACATCGCCGGGAAGGAGATATCCTCGACGGCCTCGACGGTGATCAGGGCCTGGCCGATATCCTCGTTGGGGAAGAAACCTTTTGGCAAGGTGACGAAGAGCGCCCAAGTGGCCACGATGGTTGCCAACCCCAGTACCAGCACCGTGTGGTTATGCTGTAGTGCCCAGTCAAGGGCGCGCGTGTAAATCGACAGCGTGGTGTTGAAGCCGCGCTCGAACCAGGCGGTCCAGCGCATGCCGAGGCCTTCCTTCTCTTCATGCACCACGTAGCGACTCGCCAGCATCGGAATCAGCGTGAGCGAGACGACTGCTGACACCAATACCGAGATGCCGACGACGGCAGCAAACTCATGGAACAGCAGGCCGATGACGCCGGGCATGAAAAAGATCGGAATGAACACGGCTACCAGCGAGACGGAAATCGAAATGATGGTGAAGCTCATTTCGCGCGAACCGATCAGCGCTGCGTGCAAGGGTGTTTCGCCATTCTCGACGTGGCGCACGATGTTCTCCAGCATCACGATCGCATCATCCACCACCAAACCGACAGCCAGTGTGATGGCCAGCAGCGAGATGTTGTCGAGGCTGTAACCGAATGCCTTCATCAGCGCCACCGTGCCCAACAGGGAAATTGGCAGAGACAGCGCCGGGATAAAGGTCGCACTCGCCTTGCGCAAAAACAGGAAAATCACCAGCACGACCAATGCGATGGTTACGGCCAATGTCACTTGCACATCGTGGATCGAATCGCGGATTGACTGTGAGCGGTCGTTGCGCAATTTGAGTTCGACCGATGCCGGCATCTGGGCGATCAGCCCTGGCATGGCGGCCTTGATCGCATCGACCGTGGCCACGGTGTTGGCGCCCGGTTGGCGCTGCACCGACATCGTGATGGCGCGCTCGCCGTTGGCCCAACTGGCAGTCTTCACCGACTCGACGCTGTCTTCCACGGCAGCTACATCGATCAGGCGCACGGGACGGGCGCCTGCTGTTGTGGAGACAATCAGATCGGCAAACGCCGCCGCGTTCTTCAACTGCCGGTTGGCCTGGATCGTCAAGGTCTGGCGCGGCCCCTCCAGCGTTCCCACCGGCGAATTGGCATTGGCGTTGCGCAGGGCAATGGCGATGTCATCGAGCGTCAGGTTGCGGCTGGTCAGGACTTCGGCATCGACACGGATGCGCACGGCAAACTTTTTCTGGCCGTTGATGTTGACCTGCGCCACACCGGACAGCGTGGATAGCGTGGGGGCGATCAGGCTGTCGGCGAAGCTGTTCAGATCGGACAGCGCCATCGATGGCGAGGTCAGGGAGAGGAAGATCACCGGCGCATCGGCCGGATTGACCTTGCGATAGGCCGGCGGCGAGGTCATCTCGATGGGTAGCGAACGCTGCGCGCGCAACAACGCTGCCTGAACGTCGATCGAAGCGCTGTCGATGTTGCGGTCCTGGTCGAACTCGAGCGTGATCGAGGTGTTGCCCAGCGTCGAGGTCGAACTGATCACCGCCAGTCCCGAGATCGACGAGAACTGCCGCTCGAGCGGTGTGGCCACCGACGAGGCCATGGTTTCCGGGCTGGCCCCCGGCAGGACGGCACTGACCGAAATGGTTGGCGAATCGTAACTTGGCAGCGCGGCGATCGGCAGATCACGGTAG
>CAJBAP010000119.1 GCA_903950295.1 uncultured Rhodocyclaceae bacterium | reverse complement strand
AGCCCTTTCCAGCGGCAGTATCGCGCCCAAAGTTCATCCGGCGAGGGGAATTCGCTGAGGCCTATTTCACGCTCGACGGGGTTGCTCAGGCCAGTGCGGTCATGTTCGAGGAAGCCGCTGCCGTTGCTGGAGTAAACGAAGGGGATGTCGAGGGTGTCGCCGTAGCCCAGCCCCTGCTGTATGCCGGCGCCAACGCTATGCGTCGGGTCTTTGGCTTCGATCAACGCAATCGGAATGTTGGGCCGGTAGTAGAGGATATGGTCGGCACGCTTGGTTTCGCCACGGGTGTGCAGCTTGCCCCGGACGATGATGCGGCCCTTGGTGAAGGTGACTTCCTCACGAATCTGCGTGTGCAAGTCCCAGCCTGCGGCGGTCAGCGCCGGGGTGATGAACTTGGTGCAAATGTCGCGCTCGGAGAGTGTCTTTTTCACGATTATTGTTGGATCGCCGGCAACGCGACCAGATGCCTGTCGCGTAATAGCTGGCCATCATAATCCACACTTGAGGATGACGGTGCAGTTTTGGCACCGTGGTCATCCTCAGTGCCGCGTGTGCATCTCCAGCTCCGCATCCACCTCGACGATGGTGATCACATCGCCTGCTTGATGGCCAGCAGCGCCTGGTTACGCAGAGTTTTCAGGAGCGTCAGCTCCTTGTCCGGAATGCTGATCGAGCCGGCCTTGTCGCGATCACAATAAATCAGCGCCACCGACTTGCCCTTGATGTTGAGCGGGAAGAGCACGAAGGTCTTGGCGGGAATCCGTTCGCGGAACCACTGCGGCACCTTGTCGGCGATCTTCGGATCGTCGATGTCGCTGATGATGATGTCGACACCTTTGTTGGTCGCCAGCAGGAACACATCGCTCAATTGAGTCGTCATCGGAAAACGGAATTGCCGCGTCAGCTCGGCCACTTCCGGCCCCAGCCCGAAGCGGCCGGTCATGGTGCCGCTCTTGCCATCGCGCAGGGCGAGCAACACCCGCTTGAAGCCCATCGCCCGATACATGGTCTCGAGGATGATGCGCAGGATGTCATTGAGGGCAAAGTCATCCACCAGCGAATTGCTGATGTCCTGGATGCCGGCGGCGAGAATGTCCTGGGCGTCCGCGGCAGCCGCTGCCTCATCCTCGCCCACCTCCTCCGGCAAAGGCGCATCGCCCAGCAGCGTCTGGGCCAGCGCATCGCCGGGGCCGCCACCACCCGGGGCATGCGGTGTCAGCGCCGCATCCACGGTCGCGGCGCCGCCGACGAAAGCGGCCGCCTGCCGCGCAAACACGCTCTGCTTTAGATTCACATGCAGGATCGAGGCGACTTCGGCCAGATCCTCCACCGATTTTTCCATGTCGGCCTGCAGCTGGCGATCGCTCATCTGCAAGCTGTTGCCGAAGCGCTGGGATATTTTGGCGAGTGCCTTGCCACGCTGCTCGAGGGGCGTGGCGGCAAGCATGTCGCACATCTCGTTCGCAAACCCGGAAATTATGTGCAGCGCCTCGTCGACGGTGTTCGGCTTCCGCACCTCCCCGGCCGGCAGCGGCCGCATGCTGTCGACGATGTTCGACGGGAATCCCCAGCTTTTGGCGATCCCCATGCCCAACTCTTCGAGCGAAATTCCCAGCACCTGCGCGGATGCTGCTTTTACCGAAAGCTTCTTGAATTCGGCCAGCTTGAAGATTTCGTCGACCTCTTCGGGGAAGTAGTATTTCGCCAACAACTGGCCCAGATCATGGAACATGGCACAGATGAAAGCCTCCTCGCCCTGGCGCCGCAACAGCGGGAGGTGGCTGCTCTCGCGCGCCAGCAGACCGGCCAGGTTGGCACGCAGGAAGGCCTCCTTCAACTCTCTCGCGTT
>CAJBAP010000118.1 GCA_903950295.1 uncultured Rhodocyclaceae bacterium | reverse complement strand
CCGTTGTACCCGCTTTGCCCGCCAGCTCGAAGGCCGCTACCAGTTGCCGGTCGAGCTCGCCGATGAACGTTATTCCTCCGCTATCGCAGAAGCTGAGCTAGCCGGGGACAAGCGCAAAAACAAGGCCCGGCTCGATGCCGAAGCTGCTGCCGTCATCCTGCAAGCCTGGCTTGACCAGCGCAATAGTCACTCAATAGTTACCAGCTGCCATGTCCATCAACCTTCCTCCTGTCACTGATCTACTCGTCCAGCTGGCCGCACAGATGCGGCCGCGCATTACACCGCAAACCGTGCTCGTCGGCATCCACACCGGGGGTGTCTGGGCCGCCGAAGTGCTGCATGCGGCACTTGGCCTGGCCACGCCGCTGGCCAGCATCGACGTCTCCCTGCATCGCGACGACTACCATCTGGGTAACGGCCTCAAGGCGGGCGGACGCGCTTCGCATCTGCCGGACAACGTCGAGGGCGCGCATCTGATTCTCGTCGATGACGTGCTCTACACGGGCCGCACCATTCGTGCCGCACTGAACGAAATTTTCGACTACGGGCGTCCGGGGAGTGTCGAACTGGCCGTGCTGGTTGATCGCGGCGGTCGCGAACTGCCCATCAGCGCGAACTATTGCCCTCATTCACTGTCCCTCCCCGCCAGCCAGAGCCTCGACCTGAAGCGGGGTGCCGAAGGCCAACTCAGTTTCAGCCTGAGCGAAAAATGAAGACCGCGAATCCACAACTCAACGAGCACGGCGAGCTGATCCATCTGCTCTCCATCGAAGGCCTGTCACGCGATATCCTGCACTCCATTCTCGACCGCGCCGCGCCGTTCACGGCAGTGGCCGAGCGCGAGGTGAAGAAGGTGCCGCTGTTGCGTGGCAAGAGCGTGTTCAATCTGTTCTTCGAGAACTCGACGCGTACGCGTACCACCTTTGAAATTGCCGCCAAGCGGCTGTCGGCCGACGTCATCAATCTCAACATCAACACCTCCTCGGCCGCCAAGGGCGAGAGCCTGCTCGACACGGTCGATAACCTCGCCGCGATGCAGGCCGACATGTTCGTGGTGCGTCATGCCGCCAGTGGCGCTCCCTACTTGATTGCCCAGCACTTGGCCGCCACCGGCCGCCATCATATCCATGTCGTGAATGCCGGCGATGGCCGCCACTCCCACCCGACGCAGGGCTTGCTCGACATGTACACGATCCGCCACTACAAGCGCGACTTCACGCAGCTGACGGTGGCCGTGGTCGGTGACATCCTGCATTCGCGCGTGGCGCGCAGCCAGTTGCACGCACTGGCTACACTCGGCGTGCCTGAGATTCGCCTGGTCGGTCCCCAGACGCTGCTGCCGACTTATGCAGCGCAAATGATCGAAAATGCGCCGCTCCGCGTTTGTCACGATATCAGCGAAGGTTTGCGGGGCGCCGATGTCGTCATGACCCTGCGCCTGCAAAACGAACGCATGAATGGTGCGCTCCTGCCCAGTACGCAAGAATATTTCAAATCCTACGGGCTTACCCCCGAGAAGTTGGCACTCGCCAAACCCGACGCCATCGTCATGCATCCAGGCCCGATGAACCGTGGCGTCGAGATCGACTCGAGTGTCGCCGATGGCTGCCAGGCGGTGATCCTGCCGCAGGTAACCTTCGGCATTGCGGTGCGCATGGCGGTGATGAGCATGCTGGCGGGCACAAGTGGAGCGGGTCAATGAAGATTGAAATCAAGAACGGCCGCGTCATCGACCCGGCCAGCGGCATGGATCAAGCCGCGAGCGTCTATGTTGCCGATGGCCAAATAGTCGGCACTGGCGAGACGGCTCAATGTGTTCCGGGGGGCTTTCAGGCCGAGGGCACCATCGATGCTACCGGCTGCATCGTCTGTCCCGGCCTGATCGATCTTTCGGCCCGGCTGCGTGAGCCGGGTTTCGAATACAAGGCCACGCTCGAATCGGAGATGGCCGCTGCTGCTGCAGGCGGTGTGACGCGCCTGGTTTGCCCGCCCGACACTGATCCGCCGCTCGATGAGCCGGGGTTGGTTGAAATGCTCAAATACCGCGCGCGCCAACCGGGTTTCGCGCATGTGCATCCGATGGGTGCGCTCACGCTTGGCCTCGCGGGGCAGCGACTGACTGAAATGGCCGAACTGGCCGAGGCCGGCTGTATCGCCTTCGGTCAGGCCAACGTCAGCGTCGTCGACACCCAGGTGCTGATGCGGGCCATGCAATATGCGGCCACCTTCGGCTTTCCGGTCTGGTTGCAGGCGCTCGATTCGCACCTCGGCAAAGGCGGTGTCGCTCATGACGGGGCCGTCTCTGCTCGACTCGGCCTGGCCGGTATTCCGGTGCTGGCCGAAACCGTGGCGCTCGCTACCTATCTGCAACTCGCACGCGTAACGGGCGCACGCTTGCACATCAGCCGCCTGTCATCGGCTGCCGGCTTGGAGATGATCCGTGCCGCACGGGCCACCGGACTGGCGGTCACCTGCGACATTACGGCCAATCACCTGCATTTATGCGATGAAGATATTGGTTATTTCAACGCCCACGCCCGTCTCGATCCGCCCTTGCGCAGCGCCGCCGACCGCGATGCCCTGGCCGCCGGGCTGACCGATGGCAGTATCGACGTGCTCTGTTCCGACCACACGCCGGTGGATGACGACGCCAAGCAGATGCCTTTCGCCGAGGCCGAAGTCGGGGCCACCGGCCTCGAGCTGCTGCTGCCGCTGACGCTGGCCTGGGCTGCTGCGGCTGATCTGCCCCTGAGTCGGGCGCTGGCGCGCATCACCTGTGATCCGGCGCGCATTCTGGGCCTCGACTGTGGCCATATCGCTGTCGGCGCTCCCGCTGACCTTTGTGTTTTCGATCCGGCGGCACGTTTCACCGTCAGCCGCGAACGCTTGAAGAGTCAGGGGAAAAACACGTCTTTT
>CAJBAP010000117.1 GCA_903950295.1 uncultured Rhodocyclaceae bacterium | reverse complement strand
CGAGGTTATCAAGGCTGGTGCGGCGGTGGCCGAAATCATTGCCGCCGGCATCATCCCCGCCGGGCTCGAGATGATGGACAAGGCGGCTACAGCGGCCGTCGAGCCTTTCGTCAAGGCGGGTTACGATCTGAACGCGGCGGCGATTTTGCTCGCCGAATCTGACGGCACGCCGGAAGAGGTGGAAGAGGAAATCGCCGCAATGCGCGCTGTGCTGGAAAAGAGCGGTGCCACGGACATTCGCGTGTCCAACGATGATGCCGAACGCCTGCGTTTCTGGGCCGGCCGCAAGGCGGCTTTCCCTGCCGTGGGGCGGATCTCGCCCGACTACTACTGCATGGATGGCACCATTCCGCGCAAGCGCCTCGCCGAGATGCTGACCGCCATCGCCACGATGGAAAAGAAATATGCGTTGCGCTGCGCCAACGTCTTTCATGCCGGCGACGGCAACCTGCACCCCCTCATCATGTACGACGCCAACGTGCCGGGCGAACTGGAACGCACCGAAGCTTTCGGTGTTGAAATCCTCGAGCTCTCGGTTGCTCTCGGCGGCACCATCACTGGCGAGCACGGCGTCGGTTTCGAGAAGGTTGGTTCGATGTGCGTGCAGTTCAACAGCGATGAGCTTGCCGCTTTCCATCGTGTGAAGAGCGCCTTCGATCCTCAGGGTTTGCTCAATCCCGACAAGGCCGTGCCGACGTTGCATCGCTGCGCCGAGTTCGGCCGCATGCATGTGCATCAGGGCGAACTGAAACACCCCGAACTGGAGCGTTTCTGATGCTGGAACAATTCAAAGAGCGCATTCTGGAGGGCAAGCCGCTGTGTATTCGCGGCGGGGCAACCAAAGACTTTTACGGCAATGCGCCGCAAGGCGAGCCCCTCGATACACGGACGTATTGCGGCATCGTCGCTTACGAACCGACGGAACTGTTCATCACGGCGCGTTGCGGTACCCCGCTCGCCGAGGTCGAAGCCGCCTTGGCAGACAAGGGACAGTGCCTCGCCTTCGAGCCGCCGCGTTTCGGCGCGAACTCGACTATTGGTGGCGCAGTGGCGGCAGGATTATCTGGCCCGCGCCGCGTGAGCGCGGGGGCGCTGCGCGACTTCGTGCTCGGCGTCAAGATTCTCGACGGCGAGGCGCGCGAGCTGACGTTCGGCGGCCAGGTGATGAAGAACGTCGCAGGCTACGATGTCTCGCGTTTGATGGCCGGCAGCATCGGCACGCTCGGCCTGATTCTCGAAGTGTCACTCAAGGTGTTGCCCAAGCCCGTGGCGGAGTCGACGCTGCGTTTCGCGATGAGCGAGGGCGATGCACTGGGCCAACTCAACCGCTGGGCCGGCCAACCGCTGCCGATCGTTGCCAGCGCCTGGCAGGATGGCGTGCTGACCATGCGCCTCGCGGGTGCGCGTGCAGCCGTTGATGCGGCAGAGCGGAAATTAGGTGGTGAAAAAATCGGTGCTGGCGGGGCGGGCTACTGGTCTGGAGTACGCGATCAAACTGCGCCGTTTTTCGCCGGCAGTACGCCGCTGTGGCGTTTGTCCGTGCCATCGGTCGCGCCACTATTCGATCTGCCCGGCGCAGCCCTGATTGAATGGGGCGGCGCACAGCGCTGGCTGCGCAGTGACGCAGCTGCGGAATCGATCCGCACCGCAGCAGAAAAAGTCGGCGGCAGCGCGACGGCGTTCCGTTGTGATCCGGCGCTGAAGGCCGCTGTTGGCACTTTTGCGCCGCTGCCCGCGCCACTCATGAATCTGCACCGCAGCCTCAAGCAGGCCTTCGACCCGCGCAGTATTTTCAACCCCGGCCGCATGTACCCGGAGTTCTGATGGAAACCCATCTCGCTGACTTCATCCGTGACACGACCGCCGGTCGCGAAGCCGAAGCGATCCTGCGCAAGTGTGTGCACTGCGGATTCTGCACGGCGACGTGCCCGACCTATCAACTGCTCGGCGACGAACTCGATGGACCACGCGGCCGTATCTACCTGATCAAGCAGGTGCTCGAAGGCGTGGTGCCAACCGCCAAGACGCGCCTGCATCTGGATCGCTGCCTGACCTGCCGCTCCTGCGAGTCAACCTGCCCGTCGGGCGTGCATTATTCGCGCTTGCTCGACATTGGTCGCGAGATCGTCGAGCAACGCGTGCCGCGCCAGGGTGCCGATGCGGTTGTCCGCACCAGCTTGCGCGAGATGCTGTCGCGCCCGGCAGTGTTCGGTACGGCGATGAGGCTGGGCCAGATGGCGCGCTTCTTCCTGCCCGGTGCCTTGAAGGCCAAGGTGCCGCCCATGACTTCGGCGGGCACGGTGGCGCCGGCCGGTCAGATGCGCAAGATGCTCGCCCTGGGCGGCTGTGCCCAGCCCTCGATGTATCCGAACATCAACGGTGCCGCGAAGCGCGTGCTGGCCCGGCTGGGGATTCACCTGTTCGAGGCGCCGGGTGCGGGCTGCTGCGGCGCGGTGCGCCTGCATCTGGCCGATGCGGCAGGGGCGCGCGAGAATGCGCGCCGCAACATCGACGCCTGGTGGCCGCATATCGAAGCGGATGTTGAAGCGGTTGTCATCACGGCGTCCGGCTGCGGTGTCGAGGTCAAGGATTACGGTTATCTGCTGCAGGACGACCCGGCCTACGCGGCGAAAGCGCAGCGCGTGGGCGAACTGACACGCGACGTGAGCGAGGTGGTGGTGGCGGAGCAGAAAGCCCTGCTGAAGTTGTTCGAAAAGTCGGCGCTGGCGGGACGGCACTCGCTGGCTTTTCATGCACCGTGCAGCCTGCAACATGGGCTGAAAATCCGTGGCAGTCTCGAGGCCCTGCTGGCCGCCGCTGGTTTCGACCTGACCCACGTGGCCGATGGCCATTTGTGCTGTGGTTCGGCGGGTACCTACTCGATTCTGCAGCCTGAAATCTCCAAACGTCTGCGTGACAACAAACTGACTGCCCTGACGGCGGGCAAGCCGGTTGGCATTGCCAGTGCCAATATCGGCTGCATTGCCCATTTGCAGGCGGGAACTGATTTACCGATCAAACACTGGATAGAATGGCTGGATGAGCGGCTGACGCCTTAGGGAGACACCATGCAGGTCGATGAACAAGAGGCGCTGGAGCGCCTGGTCAAGCAGGGCGTGAAACTGCCGCCGCAGCCACGTGTGTTGGTGGAATTGCAACAGTTGCTGTTGTCGGACGACTACGAAATGCGCTCGGTGGCCAAAGTCATCGGGCAGGATCCGGGCATCTCCGCCCTCCTGTTTCGTGCTGCGCGCTCGCCGGCTTTCGCTCGCGCCAAGAATGCGCAGACACTCGAGCAGATCCTGATGGTGGTCGGCGTCAAGCAGGTTTTCAACCTGGTGCAGGCCGCTTCGCTCGCCGCCGTGATCAATGACAAGACCCGACGTGCCTTCGATGTGTTCTGGACCCGTGCCCACGAGATCGCCCAGATGGCGGCGATCGTGGCCGAGGATCGCGTGTCGGTCTGTAACGTGTTTGCCGATCAGGCCTATCTGGCCGGAATCTTTCATGAATGCGGCGTGCCGGTATTGATGATGCGTTTCCCTAGATACTGCGAAACCTTGCATCTCGAAGATGCCACCTGCTGGCCAAATTTATCCGAGGAAGATGCCAAGTTCGATGTTGACCACTGCTCGGTGGGTTACTTGGTGGCGCGCCATTGGGGTTTGCCGGATTTTGTCTGCGATGCGATCCGCTTTCACCACGATTTGCCGGATGAAAAAACCATCGGTGCTTCCGTATCGATGGTGGCGATCATCCAGGTTGCCAGCCATTTTTACCACCACCTCCATGATGTCGAGGACCCGATGTGGGCGAGGATTGGTTCGCGTGTGATGTCCGAGCTTGGCCTCGGTGCGGATGAGGAAAAGGACTTTTTCGATCTGGCCAGCGCCCGCTTTCTTGACCGGGCAGACGCCTGACCGGCATTGATCAGCGCGGCCAAGTTGAGGGGTTCTAACCTTATAATCTGCCCATGACTTTCACCATAGAAACCTGCACCGCGCAGCATATCGGCGATCGCCAGGAGCAGCAGGATCGTGTCGGCTTGTTCGCCCACCCGGCCCAAAAGGGCACGCTACTGGCCGTACTGGCTGATGGCATGGGCGGCCACACGGGCGGGGCGCTGGCGGCCGAGCAGGTGGTTCAGTCGGCGAAGCAGAGTTTTCAGGTCAATCCGCCGGCGAGTGCCAATCTCGAGGAGATGCTGGCGGCCGGCATCAACGATGCCCACGACGGTATCAAGCTGTCGCGCTTTACCAGTGAGCAGGATCCGCACAGCACTGCCTGCATGTTCATCCTGCAGCCGGGTCGCGCCGATTGGGCGCATTGCGGCGATTCACGCATTTATCACTATCGTGACGGCGTCAAGGTGTCGCGCAGCTATGATCATTCGCACGTGATGAACCTGGTGAAGATGGGTTATCTCACCGAGGAGCAAGCCGAGAGCCATCCGCAGAAAAATCTGCTGATCTCCTGCCTCGGTGACAATGAACCGCCGAAAATAGATTTTGGCTCGACCATGCCACTGGCCGGAGGCGATTGTTTTCTGTTGTGCTCGGATGGCTTGTGGGCCTATTTCAGCGATGATGAACTTGGGCGAGTGCTCCACGAGTTTCCGGTGCGTCAGGCGGCTGAGGTTCTCATCAATTCGGCGCGCGATCGGGCCAAGGGTCGCGGTGACAACTGCTCGCTGGCCATCGTGCGCTTGAAAGAAGTCGAAGAAGATAAAAATGTG
>CAJBAP010000116.1 GCA_903950295.1 uncultured Rhodocyclaceae bacterium | reverse complement strand
TGTGTCGCTTCCAGCCCATCCATATTTGGCATCTGCATGTCCATCAGGATCAGGTCGTATTCGTTCAGGGTAGCCAGATCGACTGCCTGCAAACCGTCCTCCGCAAGATCCACCTCCTGCTGTACATCCTTCAGGAGTTCCAGGGTGACCTCACGGTTGATCATTTCATCTTCAACCAGCAATATTCGTTTGCCGCTGTAGTGGCTGATCAGCGTACTCTCGGCTGATCCGGCCGGGGATGGCGCCAGTGCCGGCGCGTCTGTTGCTGCGCCTTTCTTGAGCCGTGCAGTGAACCAGAAGGTGCTACCCGCCCCGGGGGTGCTGATCACGCCGGCGTCGCCGCCCATGAGCCGGGCGAGCTTGCGGGTGATGGCCAGCCCGAGGCCGGTTCCCCCGTATTTGCGCGTGGTTGAGTTGTCGGCCTGCTCGAAGGTAGAGAACAGGCGCTCTGCCACCTCTGGCGCGATCCCGATGCCGGTGTCTTGTACTTCGAAGCGCACCAGCGCGCTGTCCTGGGTGTCTTCCTCAAGCTTGGAGCGCAGGATAATGGTGCCGGCTTCAGTGAACTTGATCGCATTGGTGGTGTAGTTCAACAGTGCCTGCTGGAGTCGGGTGGGATCGCCCCGCAGGTGATGGGGTAGCGGCTCGGTCTCGACACGCAGCTGGATATTTTTGGCCTGGGCCTGGTTGAAGAGCATCGAAAGTACATTGGCGGATAGGGTGCCAACGCTCACAGGAACTTCTTCGAGGGCGAACTTGCCTGCTTCGATCTTCGACAGGTCGAGCACGGCATTGATGATTTCCAGCAGGTGCTGGCCGGCCGTATGAATCTTGTCGAGCCGTTCGACCTGCTGCGGGGCCAGGCCCTCGCGCTTCATGAGATGCGCCATGCCGGTGATGGCATTAAGCGGCGTGCGTATCTCGTGCGACATGTTGGCCAGGAAGGCACTCTTGGCGATGTTCGCCGCTTCGGCCGCAGCTTTGGCCTTCTCCAGTTCGGCGGTGCGCTCCTGCACCAGTGTTTCCAGATGACGCCGATGTTTATCAATTTCGATTGCATCGGTCAGTTGCCGTTGCAAGAAACGTCGGATCAGCCAGGCAGAGATTAGGCTGACAAGGAAGAACGCGCCAAGCAGCGCAGAGGTCTTGAGCACCTCGTCGTGCCAGACACCAAGATAATCCTGCGGAGCCATGCCCACTGCCACGATGACCGGCATGTAGCTCACCCGACGGAACGCATAGCTGCGCTCGTAACCATCCGGCGCCTTGAGTACATGGAACATGCCGCTTTGCTTCCCGGAGTTGAGCAAGGCCTTGAACTCGTCTGAGACCTTCTTGTCGCCGGTTTGTCCGCCCGGGCCTTCGACCGGAGGGAAGCGCGTTACCAGCCCATGATTCAAATGGCGGATGACGACCGAACCATGGGGTCCCAGGTCGAGCCTGGAAAGCAGATCGGTGAAATAGCCGATTGGAACCGCTGCTGAAACGATGCCGGCGAAGGAGCCGTCGGGGTTGCGGAAAGAGCGGGTAAAGGCGATGACCCAAATTTTCGAGACCTTGCCAAGGATCGGTTCGGTGATGATCAGTTGCTGGCCCGGGTTGGCTTTGTGCAAAGGATAGAACTCACGGTCGGCGTAACTCGCCGGTTTTGCCGGGTTTACTCCCTTGCCCCAGAGCACATCGCCGTGGCGATTAGACAGGCGGAAGGCATCCACTTCCGGGTGGCGTTCCTGATGGGTCTTGAGCAAGCGCTCGATGACCTCATCTTTCAGCCTGCCTTCGCTCGCCTGATGTTCCAGTGAATCGATGATGCTCTGCAAGGCAAGGTCGATGCGGCGGGCAGAGTCCGACACATTTTCTTCAAGCAGAGTCGCCAGATTGGTGGTTGTGTTCTGCACCTGCTCGACGGTGCGCGCGCGGCTGTACAACAGGCCCTGGACGCCAATGGCAACCATGATGATGTTGACGAAGACCACACCCGCGACCAGCCAGTGGTTAAAACCAGTGGTCAGGGCCGGATGCGTGGCCCGTTCAGGTAGGGGTTCCGGGTTGCGTGTTTGCATGGCCGGGCAATATTACCCTGATTGTGATGGGGGAGTTATTGTCGTGATCGATGGTGCCAGCAGGCTCATGCGGAAGCGGCGGCCCTTGATGCCGGTATCGGCGAGGCTGGCCAGGGCGCGGGCGGCAGCGCGGGGGTCGAGCGCGACGAAACAGGTGTCGTCGAAGACGTCGATGCGGCCGACCTGATCCTTGTTCAAGCCGGCGACACCGGTCAGTGCGCCGAGCAGGTCGCCGGGGCGCAACTTGTCCTTGCGGCCACCGAGGATGCGCAGGGTCTGCATCGCTGCCGGTGGTGCCGTGCTGGCCGGCGTCAGCGTGGTCAGATCGTCCCAGGTTACCGGGCCGCCCTGCCAGGCCTCAATCAGCTTGACCCACTTGCGTTCGCTCGGTGCGCTCAGGGTGAGCGCCAGCCCGACCGGGGCGTCGTGGCCGCCGCGCCCGGTTCGGCCGATACGATGCGTATGGATTTCGGTGTCCTTGGCGACATCGACGTTGATCACTGCATCGACGGTGCGAATGTCGAGGCCGCGCGCGGCGACATCGGTGGCGACCAGCACTGCACAGCTGCGGTTGGCGAACTGCACCAGCAGTTCATCGCGTTCGCGCTGTTCCAGCTCACCGTGCATGGCCAGTGCCGCAATGCCTTGCGCACGCAGTTCGGCAGCCAGTTCGCGACAATGGATCCGGGTATTGCAGAAGGCCAGCGTCGACTCGGGTTGAAAATGCCTGAGCAGTTGCGCCACCGCCGCGTTGCGTTTTTCATGTGCGACGGCGTAGAAGTGTTGCTCGACACGGGTGGCATCCAGCCCGGCAGCCACCTTGAGTTCGGCGGGATGATTGAGGAATGCAGCGCTGGCCTGCTGCATGTCGTCGGGGTAGGTGGCCGAGAACAGCAGCGTCTGGCGTGTGCCTGGGCAGGCGCGCACGATGCCCTTGATCTCGTCGTAGAAACCCATGCCGGCCATGCGGTCGGCCTCATCGAGCACGAGGGTGCGAACGGTGGAGAGGTCGATGCTCTTGCGGCTCATGTGGTCCTGGATGCGCCCCGGCGTACCGACGACGATATGGACGCCGTGGGCCAGCGATGTGATCTGTGGCCCCATCGGCGTGCCGCCGCACAGCGTCAGCACCTTGATGTTGTCGGTGTAGCGGGCGACACGACGCAGTTCCTTGGTTACTTGGTCGGCCAGTTCCCGCGTTGGGCAGAGTACCAATGCCTGAATGCCAGTTTCGGCGGGGTCGAGCCGATGCAGGATGCCGATGGCGAACGCCAGCGTCTTGCCGCTGCCGGTGTCGGCCTGAGCGATCAGGTCGCGCCGTTGCAAGATCAGCGGCAGGCTCTGCGCCTGGATCGCCGTCATGCGGCGGTAGCCGAGGCGGTCGAGGTTGGCGAGCAGCGCCGGCGCCAGCGGCAGGGTGGCAAAATCGAGTTGGGGCATCCGTTACATACCTTGGTAGATCGGTCCTTCACCGCCTTGCGGCGTCACCCAGTCGATGTTCTGCCCGGGGTCCTTGATGTCGCAAGTCTTGCAGTGCACGCAGTTTTGCGCGTTGATCTGCAAGTGGGGCTGGTTGTCTGCCTCGATGATTTCATACACGCCGGCCGGGCAATAGCGTTGCTCGGGGGCCGCATACAGCGCGAGGTTGTGGGCAATTGGCGCGGCGGCATCTTTCAGTCGCAGGTGGCAGGGTTGGTCTTCGGCGTGATTGGTGTTGGAGAGAAACACCGACGAGAGGCGGTCGAAGGTGAGTGCGCCGTCCGGTTTCGGATAGTCGATCGGCGTGTGCCGAGTTGCCGGCTGCAGCTTGGCGTGGTCGGCCGTGAGGCGCAGCGTCCAAGGTGCCTTGCCACGCAAGAGCCGCTGGTCGATGCCGAACAGGAGTGAGCCGAGCCACAGGCCCTGGTTCATCAATGGCTTGAAATTGCGCGCCTGGTGCAGTTCGTCGAACAGCCAGGAGGCACGAAACTTTTCCGGGTAGGCCGTGAGTTCATCGCCTGCGCGGTTGTCGGCTAAAGCTGCCGCGACGGCTTCCGCAGCGAGCATGCCCGACTTGAGCGCGGCGTGCGAACCCTTGATGCGCGAGGCGACGAGGAAGCCGGCATCGTCCCCGATCAGTGCGCCGCCGGGGAAAATCAGCTTCGGTAGCGCCTGCAGGCCGCCCGAGGCCAGCGCGCGGGCGCCGTAGGCCAGACGCGTGCCACCGGCCAGCATCGCCCGCATGGCCGGGTGGGTCTTGAGCCGCTGCATTTCCTCGAAGGGAGCAAGATACGGATTCTTGTAGCCGAGGCCGACGACGAGGCCGAAGGCGATGAGGTTGGGCTGCGCAGCGGTGCCATAGTGATAGCAGAAACCACCGCCGTAGGTATCGGCGGCCAGCGGCCAGCCGGCGGTGTGCATCACCATGCCCTTGACGTGCTGTGCTGCGGGCACCTGCCAGAGTTCCTTGATGCCCAGGCCATACACCTGCGGGTCGGCACCGGCACGCAGGTTGAAGCGGTGTTCGAGCCGCTTGCCAAGGTGACCGCGACAACCTTCGGCGAACAGTGTGTACTTGGCGCGTAGTTCCATGCCCGGCTGGAAGTTGGGGCCGGGCTCTCCATCCTTGCCGATCCCCATGTCGCCGGTGACGACGCCGGCAATGCGGCCCTCTTCGTCGATGATGTCGGCGCCGGCGAAGCCGGGGTAGATCTCGACACCGAGCGCCTCGGCCTGCTGGCCGAGCCAGCGGCAGAGATCACCGAGGCTGATGACGTAATTGCCGTCGTTGTGAAAACAGCTGGGCAGGAGTGCCGTCGGCAAGCGTGTGCTGCCGCGTTCGCTCAGCAACAGGAAACGATCCTCGCTGACCGGTGTATCGAGCGGGGCATCGAGGGCCTGCCAGTCGGGAAAAAGTTCATCGAGCGCACGCGGGTCCATCACCGCGCCAGAGAGAATGTGGGCACCGATTTCCGCGCCCTTTTCGATCAGGCAAACGTTGATGGAAGAGTCGAGTTGCTTGAGCCGGATGGCAGCCGCCAAGCCCGCTGGCCCGCCACCCACCACCACGACGTCGAACTCCATTGCCTCACGTGCGACTGGAACCTGTGGCTGCACAGTTTTTTCCTCCGGGGGTGGCGATAGGGCGCGATTATAATTCGATCACCCGATCCTCTTCCTTTCTGTCAGCGATGGAACATCCATACCAGTTGGTTCATACGATGCGCATTCCCGTGCGTTGGGGCGACATGGATGCCTTGGGCCATGTCAATAACACCGTGTATTTCCGCTTTGCCGAGCAGGCGCGCATCGAGTGGCTGGAAGCGCTGGGTATCGCCGACATCGTGGCGGTGGAGGAAGGTCCTGTGATCGTCAATGCCAGTTGCACGTTTTTCCGGCCGATCACTTATCCGGCCACGGTCGAGGTCAGGACGCTGATCGGCAAGCCCGGCCGCAGCAGTCTGCCGACGTTTTATGAGATGCGTTGCATTGGGAACGGTGACGACGACACGCTCTACGCCGAGGGTGCCTCCAAGATCGTCTGGTGGAACCCGGGCACTGGCAAATCCCTGCCGCTGCCAGATTTCATTCGCGAGATTTACCAACATGACTGAGCATCTGATGTGGCAACCTGCGGCGGAGCGTGTTGCCGCCGCGAACCTGACCGCGTTTGCCCAATTATGCCGCTCAGGTTTCAATGAGGCTGGCGCCGACTATTCCAGTCTGCACCGCTGGTCGATTGAGCATGCCGCAGAGTTCTGGTCGCAGCTCTGGGATTTCTGTGATGTGCGCGGCGAGAAGGGCAGCACGATACTGGTCGATGGCGACAAGATGCCCGGCGCCCAATGGTTTCCAGAAGCCCGCCTGAACTATGCGCAGAACTTGCTGCGCCATCGCGACGATGGCACGGCGCTGGTGTTCTGGGGCGAGGACAAGTTGATGCGGCGCATGGGGCGTGGCGATCTCTACCGTCGCGTGGCGCGACTGGCGGCAGCGATGCGCGCAGAGGGCATCGTGCCCGGCGACGTGGTTGCCGCCTACATGCCCAACATGCCGGAGACCGTCATTACGCTGCTGGCAGCGTCTGCGCTCGGTGCGGTGTTTACCTCGGCATCGCCCGACTTTGGCGTGCAGGGCGTACTCGACCGTTTCGGCCAGGTGGCGCCCAAGCTGTTGTTCGTTGCCGATGGCTACTATTACAACGGCAAAACGCTTGACAGCCTGCCCAAGGTGAAAGAAATCGTTGCCGGTTTGCCCTCGCTGCAAAAAACCATCGTCGCCCGCTACACCCGCAAGGCGGGGCACGATGTCGATGCCATCCCGAATGCCTTGATGCTGCGCCAGTTTGTCGATCCCTACCGCTGGCAGACCGAGCTGGAGTTCGAGCAACTGCCCTTTGCGCATCCGCTCTACATCCTCTACTCGTCGGGTACCACCGGCGTGCCGAAGTGCATCGTGCATGGTGCTGGCGGTGCATTGCTCCAGCATCTAAAGGAGCATCGCCTGCAGTCCGACGTCAAACCTGATGACAAGGTTTTCTATTTTTCCACCTGCGGCTGGATGATGTGGAACTGGTTGGTCTCGGCGCTGGCCTCCGACGCCACCGTGCTGCTCTATGACGGTTCGCCCTTCGTCGGGCGCGGCAATATCCTGTTCGACTATGCCGTCGCCGAGGGGATGACCCACTTTGGCACCTCGGCCAAGTTCATCGACGCTT
>CAJBAP010000115.1 GCA_903950295.1 uncultured Rhodocyclaceae bacterium | reverse complement strand
TGGGCCATCGTCGATCCCGACCTGATCGCCACCTGCCCGCCCCACCTGATCGCTGCGGACGGCATGGACGCCTTCACCCAATTGCTGGAGTCCTTCGTCTCGATCCGCAGCAACCCGCTCACCGACGCCCTGGCGCGCTCCGGCATCATGGCGGTGAAGGATTCATTGCTGTCGCTCTACGCCGAGCAGTCTGCGGAAACTCGTGAAAAGATGGCCTACGCCTCGCTCATGTCGGGCATCTGCCTGGCGCAGACCGGCCTGGGCTCCGTCCATGGTCTCGCCGCACCGCTCGGCGCGTTCTTTCCGCTTCCCCACGGCGTCGCCTGTGGCACGCTGGTCGCTACCGCCACGGCAGTCAATATCGCGGCCATGGAAGCGCGTGAGCCCGACAACCCAGCCCTGCCGAAATACGCCGAGATTGGCCGCCGCTTCGCCATGCAGAAGGGGCTGAGCGGCAAGGACGCGCGCAGCTTCCTCGTCACCACGCTGCAACAGTGGCAAGAGAAACTCGCCTTGCCCCGCCTCGCGGCCTGCCGTATCGCTACCGCCGACTTTTCGCGTATCGTTGCCAACAGTCGTGGCAGCAGCATGAAGACCAACCCCATCGTGCTGACAGACGACGAAATAAGCAGCATTCTCTCAGCACGACTGTAGACCTGTCCCACCACCAACCGACCCCAAGGAAACCCAATGTCCGCCGAACCTCTGCCTGTTGAACCCCTGGCCGTCGGCCAAACCGCCGCAAGCAACAAGACCATCACGCAGAAAGATATCGAGATGTTCGCTGAGGTTTCCGGCGACCACAATCCCGTGCATCTGGATGCCGCCTTCGCCGCCGCCACCCCTTTCAAGGGCATCATCGCGCACGGCATGCTTTCGGCCTCGTTCATTTCCGCGATCCTCGGCACCACCCTGCCGGGAGAGGGCACCATCTACATGGGCCAGAACCTCAAATTTCTCGCCCCGGTGCGACCCGGCGACACCGTGCGCACCGTCATCACGGTGAAAGAGATCCACGCCGAAAAGCGTCGCGTCATTTGCCAGACCGCCTGCTACGTCGGTGATACCCTGGTGATCGACGGCGAAGCCACCCTGCTGGTTCCGGCCCGCTACATCAAAGCTGAGTAAAGGCCGTATTGCCAGAGCCGACTTTTCAAGGATGAGCTAACTCCGCCAGAATGCGCTCCACCGCCCCTGAACCGTAAGTCAGGTTTTCAAGCCCAATGCCAGCAAAGCAGCGATAGCGTCCATTCGGATTTCATGATGTGAGGATGGCGTTTCGACGATAACCTCATCAACCCAAGCCGTTTTGTAGGGCCGGTCCACTTCGGATTGCCGCCCTTGAACTGGTGTGACTGCTTGTCGAAAATGGCTACTCACCCTTTCGACCATCACCCACCGGTCGACAAAATTGTAGCCGCCATTTTCCCAGCAGGATGGACAAGAAAAACTGTAATGGAGTTTTCATTGCGTATTCCATACCGGAGTACGATGGGCCTTGGGGAGCGCAAACACTGCTTTCAATGTTTATGTTGTGCCAGTTGCTCAGGTAGCATTGAGCTTCGTCTGATCCATAATGATTACTTGGGCAACGCTTGAAGCCTCGTAGGAGATCTTGATTATGTCCGGAAACGTGACGCGGGTTGCAGGAGGTATCGTTGCCATTGTGGTGGCTCTGCTCGCCTTCTTTTTGTTCAACCGCTCTGCGACGGAGCCTGCCCAGGACAAGCCTGCGGCCGCCAACGCAGCAAAAACATCGGATGTCCGCGAGATGCGCCTTGGCCTCAATATTGCCGCTGGGAGTGCCCTGCATGCCGCCGCCATCAAGTTTGCCGACCAGATCGGCGAACGCAGCAAAGGCAAACTCAAGGTCACCGTATTTCCCGACCAGCAACTCGGCAGCGACGATCAGATGCTGGAGATGGCCCGCGCCGGCAAACTTGATCTGCTGCTGACCCCGACCGCCAAATTGAGTTCGGCCATTCCGGCCATGCAATATGCCGACCTGCCCTTCTACTTTGCCGATCGTACGGAACTCTACGCCATGCTCGACGGCGAGCCGGGCCGGATGCTGCTCTCCAAACTTTCACGGATCAACCTGGTGGGGCTAACTTTCTGGGAAAACGGTTTCAAGCAATTTACCGCCAACACGCCGATTCGCAGTCCGCAGGACTTTGCCAAGCTCCGCATCCGGACCATGAAGAGCCCCTTGATCGCAGACCAGTTTGCCTCGATGGGGGCGCAGCCGATCCCGATCGATTTTCATGCCACCTATCAGGCACTGGCCGACGGTGCCGTGGATGGCCAGGAAAATCCTCTCGTGGCCATCGTCGGCATGCGCTTTCATGAAGTGCAAAAACACCTGACCCTGTCCAACCATGCCTATCTCGGCTATGTTTTTTCCGCCAGCAAGCCCACCTTTGAAACTCTGTCGCCCGAACAGCGAGAGATGATTCAGAGCACGGCACGGGAATTGACCGTTTGGGAGCGTGAAGAGACTGCTCGGCGTGAGACTGATTTCATCCAGAAGATCAAGGCAGCCGGCGTCGAGGTGTACACCCTGACGCCGGAGGAACGGCAGCGATTCGCCACGGCCATGTCCCCGATTGCCGACAAGTTCGGCTTTACCGTCGGTTACGACTTGCTGGCAAAAACCGAAGAACTGCGCTTCAAGAAGATGGGCCAAACCGCTGCAAACAGCGCCACGTCCTATCTGATCGGCCTGGATGTCGATCTTTCGGCACGCGGCTCCCAGGCAGGCGGCGCCATAGTTCGCGGGGTGCAAATGGCGCTCGACGAAATCAACCAGAAAGGCGGAGTGCTGGGCGCGCCGTTACGGATGATCGCGCGCGACCATGGTGCCAATTCGGCTACGGGACGCCAAAATCTCGAGTATTTCTCCGCCATGCCATCGGTCCTAGCCGTTATGGGCGGCATGCACAGTGCCGTGATCACCGACGAACTCGAAGATATTCACCGGCTCAAAATTCCGTATCTGATTCCGTGGGCCGCAGCACAGGGATTGACTCAGCACGACTATCGTCCCAACTACACCTTCCGCGTTTCGATCAATGACAGCCATGTCGCCCCCTTCCTGCTGGAACATGCGCTCAAGCACAATGGACCGCTGGCCATCATTCTGGAACGTTCCGCCTGGGGGCGAAGCAACGAAGCCGCCCTGAAACCGATGCTGGACAAGCTGCCGTCCGGCAGGGCTGAAATTCAGTGGATCAATTCGGGGGATATGGCCATCGAAGGCATTGCCGATCAACTCATCAAATCGGGCAAACGTGCCGTGGTCATGGTCGCCAACGGAATCGAGGGCAGTGTCATTGTCAAGGCAATGGCCGGGCAGGAAAAGCCGATTCCCATCTATGCCCACTGGGCATTGACCGGGGGCGATTTCTGGGCCGAGAACAAGGCGGCCCTGCAAAAGGTGGATCTGCGCTTCGTCCAGACGATCCTGATGGAGGATCCGGGACAGCATCCGCAGCTGGCCCAATTCCTTCAGCGCTATCGCAAACGCTATGGTTTGGGACCCGAGGACCCGATTCCTTCGCTGATCGGTACCGTTCATGCCTATGACTTTGTCCATCTGTTCGCAAAGGCGGTGACACAGGCCAAAACCAGCGACCGGACCGCCATCCGCAATGCCTTGGAATCGCTCGGCCAACATTCCGGGATACTGCGCAACTACACCCCGGCATTCACCAAAGACCGGCACGATGCCCTTGATAGCAGCCTGTTGCATCTGGGGCGCTTCGATCCCTCCGGGCGTATTGTTCTTGCCCATTGATCAATGCTGAAACTCAATTTTTTCCAGCACAACGTACGGCGCCGAATCACGCTGGTCTTTGGCGTGTTCGTCGCGCTGGCGATGGCCACGGTGGTGGCTACGGTAGCTTTCCGTCTGTTCTCCACGGTCACCGAAAACCTGAACCACGAACTGGACGAGCGCGGCCGCCAGGAAACCCGGCTGTTCATGCAGCGCATCGAGTATCTGCTCGAAAGTGCCACGGTACTCGTCAAGAATCCGCTGGTCATCAATGGCCTGAACGATGCTCAGGGGCGTAAGACTTACCTGCCGGAACTGGTCAAGAACTTTCGCGACGGTCGTGACGTTCAGGCGGTCGCCCTGCTGGGTTTCGATGGCAAGCCGGTCTATTCGAGCCTGGAAAACCTGCCGACCTACGACGATTCACCGGAATTGCGCAGTTCCCTCGCCAATGCGGTTGTCAGTTACCTGATCGACGCCAAGCGCGGCCATTGGGTCGTATTTGTCCCCGTGAGCTATTACCAGACCACGCAGGGGGTGCTGGTCGTGGTCTTCGACCTGAAGGCGATTGCCCAGCGCGTGCTTCTCTCTGACGCTCTGATTGGACATCGGCTGTGGAGTGGCGAGCAGATGATTTACCAGCACGTGCCGACGGAGGATCGCGATCTTATCGTTGTCCGGCGCCCGGTCGCCGACAGCGTCCAGGGCTTTCTTGGCGGTCTAAAACTTGACGTGGAAATCACCGCGCCACGGCAGCATTACCTGCAGCCGGCAACCACCGCAGTACGCGATGTCGCCCTGCTCGGCCTGTTCCTGACGCTGGTCGCCATTGCGATTGCTTACTGGATCGGCTACACGGTTTCACGCCCCATCGTCCTGTTGCGGCAGCGCGTTGCCGCCGCCGACGGCAGCGAGGCCAATCAATGCGCCCCACTGGGTACCCACGACGAACTGGAAGACCTGGCGCTCAACTTTGATCTGAAAACCCGCGAATTGCGCAACATCCAGATGAACCTTGAAGAACTCGTCGCGCAACGCACGCGCGAACTGGAAGTTGCCAAGGAGGCTGCCGAAGCCGCCAGCCGCGCCAAGAGCACCTTCCTCGCCAACATGAGCCACGAGCTCCGCACACCAATGAACGGCGTCATGGGCATGACCGACATGGCGCTGCGCCGCGCCACAGACCCGCAACAGATCGACTGGCTGAACAAGAGCAAGAGCTCCGCCCACCACCTGCTCGCCGTCATCAACGACATCCTCGACATCTCCAAAATCGAAGCCGATCGCCTGACCCTCGAAACCATCCACTTCCGGTTCGGCGAAGTACTGGAAAACCTCATCAGCCTGCTCGGCCACAAGGCCCAGGAAAAGCAGCTCAAGCTGTTGGTCGATCTGGATCCCGAAGTGCCGCGCATGGCTTTCCTGGGTGACCCGCTACGCCTCGGCCAGATCCTGCTCAATCTCACCGGCAACGCCCTCAAATTCACCGAACACGGCTCGATCACGGTGCGCGCCCGGTTGCTGGAAGATAACCCGGAGGGCGTTCTGCTACGTATCGAAGTGTCCGACACCGGTATCGGCATCACCCTCGAACAAAAACAACGCCTGTTCTCTGCCTTTGAACAAGCCGACGGGTCAATGACCCGCAAGTACGGTGGCACCGGCCTGGGCCTCGCCATCAGCAAGCGTCTGATGCAACTGATGGGGGGCGAGATCGGCGTGGAGAGTACGCCGGGGCAGGGCAGCACCTTCTGGTTCACCGTGCGGCTGGGTAAATCCACCGATGCCGTCCTGCCAGCGCCGACTTTTACCGGCAAGACTGCCGATGAGCGCCTGCTTGACGAATATGCCGGTACGCGCATCCTGCTGGCCGAAGACGAGCCGATCAATCAGGAAGTCTCGCGCGGCTTGCTGGAGGATGCCGGCCTCGTCGTTGACCTGGCCGAGGATGGCCTGCAGGCGCTCGAACTCGCCAAACAAAATACCTACGCCCTGATCCTGATGGACATGCAGATGCCCCACATGAACGGAGTTGAAGCCACCATGGCGATCCGGGCACTTCCCAATTACGCGCACACACCGATTCTGGCGATGACGGCCAATGCCTTCGACGAGGATCGCCAGGTCTGCATTGATGCAGGAATGAACGACCATATCGCCAAGCCAGTCGATCCGGATGTTCTGTATGAATCCTTGCTGGCGTGGTTGGAAAAGCGCGGTAACTGATTGACGGCTTGACCTCGGATGCCTGCCCGTCGAACACCTGTCGGCTCGACCGGCCGCAGTGGGTCGCCAATGGCCAGCCAAGTATCGAAAGTGTTGCCGTTCGTGGAGGTCATCTGGCCAATGGGGCGGTCTACATTCGTAAGCTGCCTTTCGCATCAAGGTGGCCATAGCTTGCATTTAGCATAGACCTGATCGACATCTGCACGTACTCCAACTACCGCTCCCAGTCTTTAGTACTCATTCCAAATTCAATGATCGCCGGCCGTTGATGCAGATTGTTGCCGTATCAAAAAGTCGGTGCTAGCGGGACGGCATCAGCGGCGACTAACCGCTGCCAGGATGCCCTGCATCAGAGCTACCGGTGT
>CAJBAP010000114.1 GCA_903950295.1 uncultured Rhodocyclaceae bacterium | reverse complement strand
GTCACGTCCGCGATGCTTTGCGCGCGCGAGGAAACCTTCGGACCGGTGGCGCCACTGTTCAAGTTTGCGGATGAGGCAGAAGCCATCGCCCTGGCCAACGCCACCGAATATGGCCTGGCCGGCTACTTCTACGCCCGTGACTTGGCGCGCGTCTGGCGTGTGGCCGAGGCGCTGGAATACGGCATGGTCGGTGTGAATGTCGGCCTGATCGCCAACGAAGTCGCGCCCTTCGGCGGCGTCAAGCAATCGGGCATCGGCCGCGAAGGCTCGCGTTACGGTATCGAGGAATACCTCGAAATCAAGTATGTATGCCTAGGTCTCTGAACGCGCCGTATTGCTGACATTGGTCACAACGGGCAGAAGCGAAAAAAGTCGGCGGCGGCGGGACGGCGGCGGGAGTTTGTCGAGTTGCCTGGCGAGGATCTCGAGCGTCGCCCGACCGATGTACTCGCCGGTGGTGTCGTCGAGCTTGCTCGAGTAATCCAGCGCCTCGAGGTAGGCGCGGCCGATCATGCGGCCGAGCGGCTGCGGGTTGTAGAGCAGCTTTTTGATAACGAAGGGGTTGAGCGTCAGCGGGTCGTAGCCCTTGGGCAGGTAGCCGGAGGCGATCAGTTTCTGTTCGATCGGTGTGTTGGGTTGCACGCCGACAAAGAAGATGAAGGGCAACACGTTGTCGCGGCCGAACATCGCGTAGAGTTCATCGACGCGAGTAATGGTGGCCTTGAGCGTCGCAGGCGATTCACCCGGGGCGTTGAGCGGCAGGTAGAGCTTGATCTTCTGATCGGTCATGCCCGCATCCTGGAAGAGGCGGAAGGCATCCATCTGCTGGTCGAGTTCATAGCCGAGCGTCAGGCTGTCGATCATGTCCTGCGAGCCGGTAAATGACAGGTCGATACTCTCCAGTCCGCTGGCAATCATCTTGCGCGCGGTTTCCGGCGTCAGGAAGTTGAGGCGCAGGTAACCGGTCCAGCGCACATCAACTTTGCGTGCGAGCATTTCGTCGAGGATCGCCTCGACGTGCGCCATGCTGCGGCGGGTCGAGCAGAACTGGGCATCGGTGAACCAGATGTGCTTGACGCCGTAGGTCTTGCTGAGCACCTCAACCTCTTTGGCCACCTCGATCGGGTTGCGATAGCGCTGCTGCGCGCCTTCGATCTTGTTGTAAAGGCAAAAATGGCATTGGAAGGGGCAACCACGCTTGGTGTGCACGCCGATGGCTTCTTTGTCGGGGCCGACGTACTCGGCAAAGGCCGGGAAGATCGAATCAACGTAGGCGAAATCGACGGCAGTGAGTTGCGCCAGATCGAAGTTTTCTTCGGCCGGATGGTGGAGTACCTGGCCGCTGGCATCCTTGTAGTAATGGTTGCCGGCCGGTGCCGTAAAGCCATCAACGATCGAAAGCATGGCTTCTTCGCCTTCACCGACCACCACGACGGTATCGGGCGGGCAGCGCGCGGCAACGTACTTGCCGAAGATCGACACCGCCGTGCCGCCGACCACCAGCCGTGCCTGCGGCTGCAGACGGCGCACCAGCTTCAGGTAGCCGAAATTACGGATGCGCTGCAGACCGTAATCGGCAATGATGCCGATTGCCTGCCAAGCGGACTTGAGTCGCTTCCAGGGGTTCGGCGAGTGATCGAAATTCATCACCACATCGAGCGCATCGTTCTCGGGATGCGGCCCGAAGGTCTGCATGTTGCGCCAGGAGAAGGCAACTACATCGGGTTGGAGTGCCGCCAGCCGCTCGGTCAGCACCGCTTGCCGCTGACTCGGCAGGATTACCGCCAGATCGAGAATTTCCTGCTGGATCGCGGGTCGCTGCTTGTGGATGAAGTCGGCCACATAAACCACGCCGCCCGGCCAGATCTTCCAGACCGGCAGTCGGACATAGAGTACGGAACGAACCTGCTGCGACATGTTGGATTCTCCCCAGGAGCCACGCACGATGGCCAAATCAGGACAGTCTAATGTTGCTGTGGACACGCGTCATTCGATTTTCAGATCACTCAATTAGTGGCAGGGGCATCATCACGATGCTGGCGGCGCCGATCCAGCCACCAGGCGAGAACCGGCAAGGCGAGGAAGGATCCTGGCATCACCAGAATCACCAGGTAGGGCGACAAGTGCGCCAAGGCATGCAGTTGTTCAAGCAGCTCATGACGATCGGCCACTGACCAGTTGCCACCGTTACGTCGCCGCATCAGGAGGGGCATCAAACCCTTGACCCTGGCCAGTTCCGAGGTGATTTGCAGACGTTCGCGCCGCTGTGCCTCCAGCATGCGCTGAACAAATACGGGCGAGGCACGCCGACCGGTGGCCATATGCAGCTGGCGGACCGCAGTCTGGATTTTTGTACGACTATCCACGACGAGTGCGAATTTGTGCGGAGGGTGGGATATCAAGCCAGCGCTCGCTGTCGCGCCATAGTCGCCAGGCAATGAAGGCACGCCGCCCCCAGCGCCAGAAGAAGCGCCGCGCACGCGGTTGTGCGGCGGCCAACACCGCCACTCCTCCGGCAACGACCTCAGGATGCCGACTGACCCAGCGCGTGCCGGCTTGCACCTGATCAGCAACATCAAACAAGGGTCGCAGTCCGGCGAGGTGATGGGCAAGCGCCTCGCGCTGGGCGGATGCAGAAAACTGCAGGCGCTGCTTTTCCAGCGCCAGTTCGACTGCCTTCATCACAACCGACCATCCTGCGTCTGTTGTCGGGCGGGGTTCAGTGTTTCGGTGTCGCGACGCAACTCGGCCAGGCTGGTGGCGAATAGCTGCGAACCTTGCCGGGCCAAACGCAAGCTTGCGGCAATCGCCACACCGGCCGCACCAAGAAACAGTGCCGCGAAAATCCCCAAGGCCAGCAGACGGTGACTGTCCCAGAGCAGGACGGTGACAAACACGGCAAGAAACATGAGGCCAATCACCGCCAACAGCACGGCGGAAATGCCCCACAGCAACATGCCGGCAATGCGGCCCACCTCCTCCTGAGTCTCGACTTTCAGCAGTTCCAGCCGAGTGCGCACCAGCCCGACCGTCGTCGTCGCAAAACCACGCAACGAACCCAGCAAGCCCGCAGGCGGGTTACTCATGGCCGGAGAGAAAAGCGGAGGGAGACGGCGGGATCAGAAGTTCAGCGATCTCGGTGATCTCAGCGACGGCCGATCAACAGGCCAACGATGAAGCCGAAACCGGCAGCGACGCCAACGGAGCGCCAGGGATTGTCCTGCACATAATCGTCGGCAACACGGCCAACCTGCTTCGCCCGGTCAAGCACCGCAGCCTCGGCATCGGCGAGTTTGACTTTCGCATCAGACAGGCGACCCTGAATCTTGGCGCGCATGTCGGCAGCTTTGTCCCCGGCCTGGCTGGCAGTGGCACGCAACAACTCTTCGGCATCGGCAACCACCACTTTGAAATCGGCGATCAGTTTTTCTTTGCTGACATCATTTGCTTCGGTCATTTTCTTCTCCTTGAACAAGCTTTGATTTCAGCGTCAATTGTCGCACAAGTCATCGGGGCCATGAATAGTCAATCGTCAACGGCGCGTGATCGGAAAAACGCATGTCCTTGAACACCTTCGCCGCAGTTGCCTGACCAGCCAGCCCCGGAGTAGCAATTTGGTAGTCGATGCGCCAACCGACATTTTTTGCCCAGGCTTGGCCGCGATTCGACCACCAGGTGTAGGCATCACCTTCCGCGTCCGGATAGAGCTGGCGATAGGCATCGACCCAACCCAGCTCGGCTTTCACTTGGCCGATCCAGGCACGCTCTTCGGGAAGGAAGCCGGAATTTTTCTGGTT
>CAJBAP010000113.1 GCA_903950295.1 uncultured Rhodocyclaceae bacterium | reverse complement strand
GCCTCTCGCGTCACAAAAACGGTGGGTATTACGAAGACCGGCACCTCGACCACCGGCAGGGTTGGCATGGTCTCCCCCGGCAGCTCGCCTGCTTGTGACGGCTGCAGTTGGGGGCCGATCGTAATCTGATCGAGCCACAACCTGGATTCGATCAGTTCGGCCATCCAACCTTCCCCACTGAGCCGTGGCAGCGCCATCTGCAGAGCATTGGCAACATCGAAGGGAGTCCAACCGGCGTACGCAAGAATCCGCACGGCCATCTCGTCTGCTTCCCGCTGCTGGTCGCTACGGAAAATTCCCTTGACGATTCTCGAACCGGCGTAGGAAGCAGCCGAGGAAGCAAGACTTGTCGTCGAGGCAGCGGCAAAGGCCGCCTCCGCACCACGAATCAGATTGGCAACGGGGAAAAGCAAGGTGACCGCCAGGGAGATACTCAAGTTCGTGGCCGAGTTTTCCTCGTGATGCCGTGAAAGCACATGCCCCATTTCACGCGCGATGAGGAAAGCCAGGGCGGGCTCTTGAAACTCGAATTCGTGAAGCCCGTCGAACATGATGATGGTGCCCGACGCAGTCGACAGGGTACCAATGTCATGCTTGCCAGGCACCGTCACGTTGAAACGTGGTGCCGGCAGATTCAGTTCCAGGGCAAGCTTGTAGGCTGCCTTGCCCAGCCGCTCTCCCAATTGCAACACTTGGGCGCGAAATGCCGCAGCGCTAACGCAATCACTTTCCTGGCAATTGACATCCGGCATAAGAACCAATCGGGCCTGTGCCTCGACTTCGGAATAGGCCACCCCCACTTCGGTGGGCGCCACCATTCGCGTCCGCCCGGATCCCGTGCTGGTTGCGCAAGCAGTCAGCAACAGACACGACAAGGCGAGCGCAAGGGATGGCTTCAAAGACAGCGATCAAGCCGCTCAAGAGTACGTTCGCGCCCGAGTACCGCCAGCACGCGATCAATGGCCGGGCTTTGCGGCTGACCCAAGAGTGCTACCCGCAGAGGAATCGCCACCTGCGGCATTTTCAGCCCGGTCGCAGCAAGGGTTTCCTTGAGAGTTTTTGCCAGTGCTTCGGGAATAAAGTCGGCGCTGGCGAGACGGCACCTGAGATCGCTTAATGCCGCCTTTGCCGCATCGGTCAAGTGCTGTGCCGCCATCTCTGACGACGGATGTACAGCGATATAAAAGGGATGCGCACAGTCGGCCAACTCGTTGAGATTCGCCACGCGATCCTTGTAGAGCGCGGCAATCTGCGCGACATCGGGATACGGGGTCGCCGTTACGCCTTCGCGTGCCAGGCGACGCACGATTTCCTGCCCTAGGCGCGCATCATCGGCCAGCTTGATGTAGTGTGCATTCAACCAGTTGAGTTTTTCAGTGTTGAATTGCGCAGCCGACGATGTGATGTGGTCGAGATCGAACCACTCGACGAACTGCTCCATCGAAAAGATCTCCTCGTCGCCGTGCGACCAACCCAGTCGCGCCAAGTAATTGAGCACGGCTTCGGGCAGGTAGCCATCATCGTCATACTGCATCACCGAAACCGCACCGTGACGCTTGGAAAGTTTGGTGCCATCGTCGCCGAGAATCATCGACAGGTGGCCATATAGCGGCACCGGCGCACCGAGTGCTTCGAGCAGGTTGATCTGGCGTGGCGTGTTGTTAACGTGATCGTCGCCGCGAATCACATGGGTGATGCCCATGTCACGGTCATCGACCACCACGCAGAAGTTGTAGGTCGGCGTGCCGTCGGCGCGCGCGATGATGAAGTCGTCGAGTTCGGCGTTGGCAATCTCGATGCGGCCCTTCACCTGATCATCCCAGGCGACGACGCCGCTGGTCGGGTTTTTGAAGCGCACCACTGGGCTTTGACCCGGAGGAATTGCGGGCAGATCTTTCCCGGATTCCGGCCGCCAGCGTCCGTCGTAGCGGGGCTTTTCCTTCTTTTCCTCCTGCGCCGTACGCAAAACCTCGAGCTCTTCCTTCGACATATAGCAGTGATAGGCGGTGCCGGCCGCGAGCATTTCGCCAATCACTTCCTTGTAGCGCTCCATGCGCTGCATCTGGTAGAACGGGCCTTCGTCGTGGGCAAGACCCAACCACTGCATGCCGTCGAGAATCGCCTGTACCGCCGCCGGCGTCGAACGCGCCACATCGGTGTCCTCGATGCGCAGGATGAACTGACCACCATGACGGCGAGCATAGGCCCAAGCGAACAGGGCAGTGCGCGCGCCGCCGATGTGAAGATAGCCGGTCGGGCTCGGCGCAAATCGGGTTCTTACGGCAGGATTGCTGGCGGTCATGGTGGAGTCGATTCATCGAAAGTGGTGCATTTTAAGCCATGCCCCGACAGCATGCCCCGGTACATCGGCCACCCTCCCGGTTTCCGATTTCCCGTAGCATGCTGCCATGCTCGCCTTGCCCGCATTACGTTCGCGCAATTACCGCCTGTTCTTTGCCGGTCAGTTGATTTCCCTGATCGGCACCTGGATGCAACAGATCGCCATGATCTGGTTGGCCTACCGACTCACCGACTCTGCCGTCATGCTGGGCCTGGTGGGGTTTGCCAGTCAGATCCCGATTCTGCTGTTCAGCACACTGGCAGGGGTGTGGAATGATCGTCTCGACCGACGCCGACTCCTGCTGTGGACACAATTTTTTTCCATGCTGCAGGCATTTGCACTGTTCGCGCTGACCGTATCGGCTAGCGTAACTCCGACCCTGCTGGTGACCTTGGCCTTCCTGCTCGGTTGCATCAATGCCGTTGACCTGCCCGCACGCCAAGCTTTTGTCGCACAACTGGTCGAGGACAAGGCGGATCTGCCGAATGCAATCGGCCTCAACTCCTTGCTGATGAACGGCTCGCGCTTCGTCGGACCGACACTGGCCGGGATGATCGTCGCAATGGCAGGCGAGGCGGCCTGTTTTCTGGTCAATGCATTTTCGTATCTGGGCGTACTCATCGCGCTCGCCGCAATCCGTCTTGCTCCCCGCCCACCACTCCGGCCGCAACCGGCACTGACGGCCTTGCGCGCTGGGCTGGATTACGCCTTTCGCCATCCGCAGATACGCCTGCCACTGCTCATGGTGGCCGGCTTCAGTTTTTTTGTCACCCCGTATGCGGTACTGATGCCGGTGTTTGCCCGCGACATCTTTCATGGTGGGGCGGAAACTTATGGCTTCCTCATCGGCAGCGCCGGCATCGGCTCGCTTTCTGCCGCACTGTATCTGGCATTGCGCGGCCGGACGGGAACATCGGTGGGACTCGATGGTCTCGTGGCACACGCCACGCTGGCCGGCGGCGCAGCACTCACCGCGTTTGCCCTTGTCGCTGCGCTGTTCCCCGTGTTGTATTGGGCTTTTCCACTGCTGTCTCTGCTGGGGTTTGCCGTTGTACTCACTGTGGCCGGCAGCAACATCCTGATCCAGACGGTAGTCGAGGAAAATTATCGCGGCCGCGTGATGGCAATTTTCTCGACGGCTTTTCTGGGGATTGCACCACTGGGAAGCCTGGTGGTCGGGACCATCGGCGAATCGCTGGGCGTAACGCAAACCCTGCTGCTGTGCGGGTTGCTGACACTGGGCCTGGGTACCATATACCTGCGACGACTGAAAGTCAGTCAGTGCATCAACTAGCCAAAAAACAGAGGGCGCGGCATTCGCCGCGCCCTCTGCAATTTGAATCGGGTACAGACTGCTTATTTCTTCGCTGCGGTCTTCTTCTTGCCTGCAACTGCGGTCTTGAAACCTGTACCGGCGGTGAAGCGCGGTACGGTGGTCGCCGCAATTTTCAGCTTCT
>CAJBAP010000112.1 GCA_903950295.1 uncultured Rhodocyclaceae bacterium | reverse complement strand
TAAAAAACGCTGGTGTAGTTAAAAGTTACGCCTGCAGTTGGGGTAAACAATCCTCCATTATCAATGTAAATATCCGCCCCGTAAAATGTTCGCAACCCGCTAAAAGCTTGGGATATATTCAGTTGCGCTCCGGAGCCTATTTTTACATCACCATCAATCGTATCCATGTTCTGCATCGACAAAACATGGCCAGGCAGAATATTTAGAGTACCGGAATAATATTGCTTGTATTTCGCCTCCCAAGAGGTAACGTTGGCGTTGCCGCCAAAAGCGCCATTTACATTGACCGTACCGTAGTTGTTCATTAGGCCGTTTTGTGTCGCCGAGGCGCTAAGGATCGACCACTGGTTGGATGAGTTGATGTTCAGCGTGCCGTAGTTGTTGAACGTTCCGTAAGTGGTGCTAGTGGAGTCAAAGATTTTCAGGCCAGACTTGCCGTCGAGGGTGAGTGTGCCGTTGTTGGTCCAAGTATGCTGCCCGATGATCTCACCCGTGACACTACCGGAGCCGGCTCCGTTGAACGTCACGGTGGAACCGGGATTCGAGGTGATTTGACCAAATCCGGGGTTGAGCTGGACGGTCAGCGCAAGACCACCCCCAGAGGTTTTAAACGTGGTCGAACCATCGAACACGATGCCGTTGTAAGCGTTGAAGGCCAGTTGGGTGGTCATCGCGCTGGCTTGGTCGATGACGATAGCCCCATTGCTCGTGCCATCGAAGTAGATGCGGCCACCGTCAGTGGGGTCAGATGTTTGAATCGTGATCGATGCAGCTGAGCCAATAGCCTGATTGATACTGTAATCGCTCAATGAGCCACCATACATAGCTGGATCAAATGGAAGGGAGCCTGCTATTGATGAGCCAGACGTCGCGTGGACAATGGTCAGCCGCTCTGGATCGAGTAGCCACTCACCACCAGCGCCGGGATTAACGCTGATGCCCAGCACATCGAGATACCGATGGCCTGAAGTTTCTACAAACCCGCCATTGCCGCCATTCGGCCCGCCCTTGGCTTCAATGCTGCCATAGGCGCGCGTGGTGTCATCCGCCCAGACGATCACCGTCCCGCCATCGCCGACTTTTGTGGCATTGGCCTTCAGCGTGGCATTCGGGCCGAAGTAAGTAACGTAAGCGTTCTGGACGCTGGCATTCTTGCCCTGGTAGTCACCACCCACAAGAATCTTGCCGCCACCGTTGGTGCCGCTGGCATCGATGCTGGCGTTATCCATCACCGCGACACGGTTGCCCAGCACTTCGACCTGTCCACCCTTGGTGCCGGTGGCGACGATGCGGCCATTGCCATCGACATACGTATCCTGGCTGGCTTTGAGGAAGATGCGCCCGCCATCGCTGGTCACACTCGATGCATCCAGCGTGCCGCTGTTTCTGACGATGCTGCCGGCGATGCCGATCCGGCCAGCCGTAGCTACGATGGTGCCGAGGTTGGTGGCGTTATTGGCGGCGCCGGTAATTTCTACTTTTACTCCGGGGGTGGCGGTGTCGATGAGATTGACTGTCGCACCGGCGGCAAGGATAGTTTCGCCGCCCGGGGTGGTGATGATGCCGCTGCCGGCTTCGCCCGGTACGCTCTCATTACTGACGTTAGTGCCGACCAGATAGACCGAACCGCCCAGCGGCGTCTTGATGGTGCCTTGGTTGATTACATCTCCCGCACCCGCAGTGGCCTGGAAGTTGAGTTTGCCGGCGAGGAAGTCCTCGGGTTTTACCTTGAGCGTGGAGGCGACGAAACCGGCGGTATCGACGATGCCGCCTGCACCGACCATGATGCCGGCGGTGTTCACCAGCCAGACGCGGCCATTCGAACTCAGGGTGCCGTAGATCTTGCTCATCTCGAGGGCACCGCTACCGGTACCGACGACCTGGTTCAGTACGGCCGAACTGGCCGAGGTCTGGATGAATTTCGTGGTTTCGCCGGCGGCAATCCCAAACTTCTGCCAGTTGATGATGGCGCCAGCACTGTTGGTGACGGTAAGCACATTGCCGCTGGTGGCAAAGCCGGCGGTGCCATTTACGACCGTCGGGGCGACCGGCAGCGCTTGTGCCTCAACGACAAAACAGGTGGCGATCGCCGCCGCCAGCAGGTGCTGGCGGGCGGTGAAATGAGAGTGTCTGGTTGCTTGTTTCATGATCTTTCCTCTACTGCGCGTACGACAGAGTTACAGGATTGCCGAATTATCAGAAGCCGAGAGTCAGCTTGAAGTGGCTGCGCCAGTCGCCGCTATGCTCGGGAGCTGTGGGACCCAGGGGCCCGGGATTGATAATGTTGGCGGCGTCCCAGCTGAAGCTGACATCCTTTTGAATCGAATAACGCAGACCGACACCCGCCGAGGCAATGCTTATTTCGTTGAAATCCGTGCCGTCGGCGCGCTGATTGCGGCCGTGACCGAAATCGTAGAAGAGCACGCCATACAGGTTGCCGGAGATACCAAAGGCGCCCGCGAGGTTCGGCGTGTAGGCTTCCAAATTGACGTAGTGACCGGTATCCGCCGAGATGGCCCGTTCGCTGAAGCCGCGCACCGCAGTGGAACCGACCAGGCCGAACTGTTCGGCGGAGGGCAAGCCGTTGCCAGAGTACTGGGCGTTGATCACGCCGCGCAGTTGCCAGCCTTCGAACAGCTGGCTGTAGTTGCCACCGAAGCGCAGGATAGTGAATTCATCATTCACCGGTCGATTGGTGACGTAGCTGTAGTGATCGTCCCTGACCTTATTAGTGCCAACGTAGTTATTGGTCATACCAGTGGGGAAAAGGTTGTAGCTCAGGCCGGCGTTGTAGCTCGCCTGGTAGCCGACGCCTTGCAGTTGCCCCATGTAGGTGGCTGATACCGGCTGCACCGTGTAAGGCGTGCAG
>CAJBAP010000111.1 GCA_903950295.1 uncultured Rhodocyclaceae bacterium | reverse complement strand
TTGGCTGGGTCTATGCCGCGTTCCGCATGAGCGACTTCATGGCCAGTTTGTATGGCAGGCAAGCGGACGGTCTCGCTTTTTCCATCTACGACGACGCCATTCCCAGCGCTGCCACACTGATGTATGGCAATAAAGATTCAGCAGGGGGTGCCATGAGCGCCAATGAATATATGGTCGTCGCCGGCCATACCTGGACGCTGACAGTGGCCACGCAACATGAATTCGAAACCCGCTTCGGCCGAAATATCGCATTGATCATTGCCGTTACGGGTATCGGCCTGAGTCTGTCGATGGCATTGCTGGCTTGGTTCATGATTAACGGACGTGACCGTGCCCTGCGACTGGCCGCCGAGATGACCGAGGAATTGCGGCAGATGGCACAGCACGATGCGCTGACCGGCCTCCCCAACCGGGCTCTTTTCAGTGACCGCGTGCAGAATGCACTGGCCTACGCCAGGCGCCATGGCACACGTTTCGCCATCATCTTTCTTGATCTCGACAAATTCAAACCCATCAACGACAACTATGGTCATTCCGTTGGCGACCAGTTGTTGCAACAGGCGGCAAAACGACTACAGGAGTCCATTCGTGCCTCCGATACGGTCGGTCGCATTGGCGGCGACGAGTTCGTTTTGCTCGTTGGGGAGTTGGCCGAACCGGAGGTCGCACTGGCCCTGGCGGAAAAGATTCGCCAGGCGCTACGACACCCCTACCGTATCGATGATCACGAATTGACTATTTCATGCAGCCTTGGGGTCGCCATCTATCCTGACCATGGCACGAATGAACTTGAGTTGACCAAGGGCGCCGACGAAGCCATGTATCGCGCCAAGGAAACCGGACGTGACAGCGTTCAGTTGGCAACGTGAAGCGATGCGTCGTAGCCAAATGTAGTAACGCTGGTGCGGATTCTTGCTGACAGGAGCACAATGCTACAGTGGGAAATCAAGGAGTAGGAAATGCCCAATGCAGTGATAGAAGACTGGGGTCGATTCGAGGCTTTTCTTGCGGCTCAGCCATTGTGTAAATGGTCAGCGCAAAAACAGCAAGAGATCGCCTCGGGAGTGCGTAGTGACCAGGGGCGGTCATCTGTCCATTCACCGCCACCAAAGAACGACAACGCTGACCTCGCCGCCGCCCTGTCTTCAATGGCGTAAAGCCCCTTGAGCGTCCTCGCTCAGCAATAGGAAATCAAAGTTCCTTCATGGTCTTGCGCATGAAGCACAAATCTTCCCAGGCTTTCGACTTGTCGGGCAGATTACGCAGCAGGTAGGCCGGGTGGTAGGTAACGATCAACGGGATGCCGGCAAAATCATGCACCTTGCCCCGCGCATCGGCGATCTTCACTTCCTGTTGCAACAGCGTCTGCGCGGCAGGCTTGCCGAGCGTGACGATCAGCCACGGCTGGATCAGTTCGATCTGCCGTGCCAGGAATGGCCAGCATGCCGCCGTTTCATCCGCTTCCGGCGTGCGGTTGTCGGGTGGTCGGCACTTCACCGCATTGGCGATATAGACGCCGTGGCCACGCTGCAGGTCGATGGCCGCGAGCATGGCATCCAGCAATTTGCCCGCCTTGCCGACAAAGGGTTCACCGCATTCGTCCTCATCCGCGCCCGGCCCCTCGCCCACGAACAGCCAATCTGCCGCCATGTCGCCAACGCCCAACACCGC
>CAJBAP010000110.1 GCA_903950295.1 uncultured Rhodocyclaceae bacterium | reverse complement strand
GGGCGAGTGCTCCACGAGTTTCCGGTGCGTCAGGCGGCTGAGGTTCTCATCAATTCGGCGCGCGATCGGGCCAAGGGTCGCGGTGACAACTGCTCGCTGGCCATCGTGCGCTTGAAAGAAGTCGAAGAAGATAAAAATGTGCCGCTGTGGAAGAAGCCCGTAGCCAAATAAGCAATAACGAGGAGTAAAAATGTCACTGACAATCGGAGTTCCCCGCGAAACATTGGCGGGTGAAAAGCGTGTTGCATCGGTACCCGAGGTTGTCGAAAAGCTCATCAAGCTGGGTTTCTCGGTTGCAGTCGAATCCGGCGCCGGCGATGCGGCGAATTGCAGTGACGATAGCTATCGGGCCGCAGGCGCCCAGGTTATCGAGGGTGCTGCCAAACTGTTTGCCGCGTCCGACATCGTGTTCAAGGTATGCGTACCGACGACTGAGGAAGTCGAACTTCTGCGCGAAGGCGGCACTCTGATTGGCTTCATCTGGCCGGCGCAGAACCCGGAACTGATGCAGCAGTTGGCCGCCAGGAAGGTGACCGTGCTGGCCATCGACTCATTGCCGCGCCAGCTTTCCCGCGCCCAGAAGATGGATGCTCTGACGTCCCAGGCCGGTGTCGCCGGTTACCGTGCGGTCATCGAGGCCGCCAACGCCTTCGGCCGCTTCTTCAACGGCCAGATTACGGCCGCGGGCAAGGTGCCACCGGCCAAGGTCTTCATCGCCGGTGCCGGCGTGGCCGGTCTGGCAGCCATCGGCACCGCCGCGGGTCTGGGCGCCATCGTGCGTGCCAACGATACCCGTGCCGAAGTGGCCGATCAGGTCGTGTCGCTCGGTGGCGAATTCGTCAAGGTCGACTACGAGGAAGAAGGTTCCGGTGGCGGCGGCTACGCCAAGGTAATGAGCGAGGGCTTCCAGCAGGCCCAGCGCGAGATGTACGCCAAGCAGGCCAAGGAGGTGGACATCATCATCACCACCGCGCTGATCCCCGGCAAGCCCGCACCGCGGCTGATCACCGCCGAGATGGTGCAGAGCATGAAGCCGGGCAGCGTGATCGTAGACATGGCCGCCGAGCGGGGCGGCAACTGCGAACTGACCGAGCCCGGCAAGGCAGTGGTGAAGCATGGCGTGACCATCGTCGGCTACACCGATTTGAACTCGCGCCTGGCCAAGCAGTCGTCCACGCTGTATGCCACCAACCTGTTCCGCCTCACCGAGGAACTGTGCAAGACCAAGGATGGCCTCATCGACGTCAACATGGAAGACGACGCCATCCGTGGCCTGACCGTCATCAAGGACGGTGGCATCACCTGGCCTCCTCCTGCGCCCAAACCCTCCGCTGCGCCACCGCAGACAGCCGCGAAATCTGCCCCGACTCCCGCCAAGAAATCCGGCCACGGTGCCGCCAGCGCCCCCATGGCAGGCAGTTCGCTCGCCATGATGTTTGGCGGTTCTGCTGCCCTGTTCTGGCTGATTGGTGCCTATGCCCCGGCCGCCTTCCTCGGTCACTTCACGGTCTTCGTGCTGGCCTGCTTCGTCGGCTACATGGTGGTCTGGAACGTCACCCCGGCCCTGCATACGCCGCTGATGAGCGTCACCAACGCCATCTCCAGCATCATCGCCATCGGCGCGCTGGTGCAGATCGCCCCGCCGCTGGCCGCGGCGCCGACGGCACGACCGGACACCTGGATCCTCTGGCTCGCGGTCGTCGGCATCGTGCTCACTGCCATCAACATGTTCGGCGGCTTCGCCGTCACCCGCCGCATGCTGGCGATGTTCAGGAAATAAGCCCATGTCCGCCAACCTCTCTGTCGCCGCCTACATTGGTGCCACCATCCTCTTCATCCTCAGCCTCGGTGGCCTGTCCAACCCTGAATCCTCGCGGCGCGGCAACCTCTACGGCATCATCGGCATGACCAT
>CAJBAP010000109.1 GCA_903950295.1 uncultured Rhodocyclaceae bacterium | reverse complement strand
TCCAATACGTCACCGACGCCAATTTCAAGAGCGACGTTCTGGATTCCCCTATCCCGGTTCTGGTCGATTACTGGGCCGAATGGTGCGGACCTTGCAAGATGATCGCCCCCATTCTGGACGAAGTTGCCAGGGATTACGGTGGTCGACTCAAGGTCGCCAAACTGAACATTGACGAGAACCCCAAAACCCCGGGCGAATACGGCATTCGTGGCATTCCCACGCTGATTCTGTTCAAGGGCGGCAATGTCGAGGCCACCAAGGTCGGGGCCCTCTCGAAGTCGCAATTGACCGCATTCATTGACAGCAACCTCTGATCCATTTACATTTCGCCTGAGATCTCACCCCTTCGGGATTTCAGGCAACACGGGGCACGACTGATACTTCCCCGCCCCGCAGCAACACCCCTCTCCTCAAAGTATTTCCCCCTTTTCTACAGGCGCCCCCTCGTGCGCGCCTTCCCGGGCTTAAGCCATGCAACTTTCCGAACTGAAGAACCATCATGTCAGCCAACTGCTCGACATGGCCGCTGCCGTCGGCATCGAAGGTGCAAACCGCCTGCGCAAGCAGGAACTCATCTTTGCCCTGCTCACGGAGCACGCCAAGTAGGGCGAAGTCATCTACGGCGACGGCTGCCTCGAAGTCATGTCCGACGGCTATGGCTTCCTGCGCTCGGCGGATACCTCCTACCTCGCCAACCCCGACGACATCTACGTCTCCCCCTCGCAGATTCGCCGCTTCAACCTGCGCACCGGCGATACCATCGAGGGTGAAATTCGTACCCCCAAGGATGGTGAGCGCTATTTCGCCCTGGTCAAGCTCGACAAGGTAAACAGCGAGTCACCCGAGGCCTGCAAGAACAAGATCCTGTTCGAAAACCTCACGCCGCTGCACCCGACCGAGCACTTGCGCTTGGAGCGAGAAATTCGCGCCGAAGAGAACACTACCAGTCGCATCATTGACATCATCGCGCCCATCGGCAAAGGCCAGCGCGGCCTGTTGGTCTCTGCGCCGAAGAGCGGCAAGACGGTGATGCTGCAACACATCGCCCACGCCATTGCGGTAAACCATCCCGAGGCGGTATTGATCGTCATGCTGATCGACGAGCGCCCTGAAGAAGTGACGGAAATGACGCGCACCGTGCGTGGCGAAGTTGTCGCTTCAACCTTCGACGAACCGGCCAGCCGTCACGTGCAGGTCGCCGAAATGGTCATCGAGAAGGCCAAGCGTCTCACCGAGCACAAGAAAGACGTCGTCATCCTGCTCGACTCGATCACCCGCCTCGCCCGCGCCTACAACACCGTGCAACCAGCTTCCGGCAAGGTGTTGACCGGTGGCGTGGATGCCAATGCCCTGCAAAAGCCCAAGCGCTTCTTCGGTGCCGCACGCAACATCGAAGAAGGCGGTTCACTGACCATCATTGCCACCGCACTGGTGGATACCGGCAGCCGCATGGACGAGGTGATCTACGAGGAATTCAAGGGCACCGGCAACTCGGAGATCCACCTTGATCGCAAGATGGCCGAAAAGCGCGTTTACCCCTCAATCAACGTCAATCGTTCCGGCACTCGCCGCGAGGAACTGCTGATGGAGAAAGACGTGCTGCAAAAGGTTTGGGTATTGCGCAAGCTGTTGTATGGCCTGGACGACCTCGAGGCCACGGAATTTCTGCTCGACAAAGTCAAGGCCACCAAGAACAACGCCGAATTCTTCGATTCGATGCGCCGCGGTTAATTGCGCCTTGATTATCGTGGCGGTTGATTTATTCATTGCTTTTCAGGATAATGCGCGACTTTCCGCAACACCGAAGCGGGCATTTCCGGATTTAAGGACACGATCATGAAAGAAGGCATCCACCCGAAGTACAACGAGATCGAGGTGACTTGCAGCTGCGGCAACAAGTTCCAGACCCGCTCGACCAACCACAAGCCGCTGCACATTGAAGTCTGTTCGGCCTGCCACCCGTTCTATACCGGCAAACAGAAGATCGTCGACACGGCTGGCCGCGTCGAGCGTTTCCGCCAGAAATACAAGCTTCCCGCCGCCGCAGCCTAACCGGCCGCCGCGACAATGCACAGGGCAGCCAAAACTGCTCTTTGTCATGGGGCAGCTTCGGCTGCCTTTTCTTTTTCATCCGACACATGAACTTCGGCTTGTCCCAGAACACTTCGCCACGCCTTCCGGCGCTTGTGCTCATCCTGCTGGCAGGCATCTATCTGCTGGCGGGGGTCACGGGGCACGACCCGTGGAAAAACGAAGACGCCATCCATATCGGGATCGCGTACGGCTTTGCCACCCAGGGTAACTGGTTATTCCCGCATGTCGCCGGTGAGTCTTGGCCTCACACCGCGCCCCTCTACCATTGGGTAGCCGCCCTGCTCGGTCGCAGCCTCGGCGGCCTGCTCGGGTTTCATGATGCTGCGCGCCT
>CAJBAP010000108.1 GCA_903950295.1 uncultured Rhodocyclaceae bacterium | reverse complement strand
GGGCGGCCTGATCTGGTGGATCACCTCGCGCAGCATAAGGCGCCAGCTCGCGCCGATGCTGGCTGCGACAAAAACCCTGGATAACCTGGCCGGAGATGACCAGATACCTCCGGCCCTGCCGATTCCCAGCCAGGACGAAGTTGGCGATCTGATTGCTGGATTCAATCGTCTGCTGGAACGCTTGAGGAAGCAGACTGAATCCTTGGAAGTCAGCGAAGAAAAATACCGCGCCATGGTCGAGACCACCGGTACCGGCTACCTGATCATCGACACGGCAGGCAAGGTTCTCGATGCCAATGCGGAATATGTCCGCCTCAGCGGCCACGACGATCTGCCGGAAATTCTGGGCAGGTCGGTTCTGGAGTGGACCGCGAGTTACGAGACGGAAAAGAACACGATGGCGGTCGCGCAATGCGCTCGAGAAGGCTTCATCAGGAACCTCGTTATCGACTATGTTGATCGGAAAGGCCGGATAACGCCCGTCGAGATCAATGCCACGGTTGTTGTCGATGGCGATTCGCCGCGCATCATTTCACTCTGCCGCGACACGAGCGAGCGCAAAGCGGCCGAAGAAGCCGCCCATGCGGCCAACCGCTCAAAATCTGACTTCCTAGCCAACATGAGCCACGAAATCCGCACGCCGATGAACGGTGTGATCGGCATGGTGGATATCCTGCAGCAGACAGAACTCAAGCCCGCGCAGCATCGCATGCTCGAGACCATCCACAACTCCTCGCTGTCCTTGCTGAACATCCTCAACGACATTCTCGACTACTCCAAGATCGAGGCCGGCAAGCTGTCGATTGAATTCATCCCCACCCATCTGCGCGAGATCGCTGAAGGCGTGGCGCAGCTCATGTCCACGACGGCGAACGCGAAAGCGGTCGAACTCTCGGTTTTCGTTTCCCCTGGCCTTCCGGTGTGGATTGTTTCCGACCCGACCCGCCTGCGGCAGGTGCTGCTGAACCTGCTGGGCAACGCGGTGAAATTTACGGCCACCCGGGAAGGCCATCCGGGTCGCGTGACCCTGTGCGTCGAATCCTGTGTCTTGCCAGACAGTCGCGCCGGGCTGCAACTGCGTATCAGCGACAACGGCATCGGTATGAGCCCGGAAGCCCTGGCCAAACTATTCCAGCCTTTCACGCAGGCCGACGAGAGCACCGCACGCAAGTTTGGTGGTACCGGCCTCGGCTTGAGCATCTGCCAGCGTCTGGTCGAGATGATGCACGGCCGGATTACGGTGCGCAGCACCTTGGGCGAAGGCTCGGAATTCACCGTCGAATTGCCGTTGCAGGAATCCGCAGCGGGCCGCGCCCTCGAGGTCGAGCCCAACCTGGCCGGCGTGCGCGTGCTGGCCGTGACCCGCGACGCGTTTGCCATGCGAATCCTCCCGGTCTACTGCGCTGCGGCGGGTGCCGAAATCACCCTGTTGCCCGATCTGGCTGCGGCCCGTCAAGAGCTTCGGCAGTCGCCCTCGGCGGCGACCACGGTAGTGCTGCTGGGCCTGGCGGATACCACCCCCACTGCCGAGCTCGATTTGCCGGCAGACGTTGGCGTCGTCCGGATGATTGCGCGCAACAAGAGCTCACTGTTCGCGGAAATTACCATCAGCGTCCGTCCGCTGCTGTATCACGATCTAATCCACAGCCTTGCCTTGGCCAGCGGGCGATTGACGGTGGCCGACAGCGTCGATCACCGTAACCGCCGATCAGACTTGAGGAAGTCGGCTCCGAGCGTCGACGAGGCCGTTGCCACCGGACAGTTGATCCTGCTGGCCGAAGACAACGAAACCAATCGCGATGTGATGCAGGAGCAGTTACGGCTGCTGGGTTATGCCAGCGAGGTGGCGGAGGACGGTGCGGTGGCGCTGGATATGTGGCGCAGCGGCCGCTACGGCTTGCTGCTGACTGATTGCAACATGCCGAACATGGATGGGTTTGATTTGACCAGCGCCATTCGCCAGACAGAGCTTGCGGGGGCGGCAGGCACGCATCTACCGATCATTGCCGTCACCGCCAACGCCATGCAGGGCGAAGCGATGCGTTGTCGCGAACGCGGCATGAACGACTACCTGTCCAAGCCGCTGCGGCTGAATGAGTTGGGGCCGATGCTGGCCAAGTGGCTGCCCTTGCGGGGGGTGGATGCTGACGCCGCGCCGTATATCGCGCCGGACGCCGTCCCGCCAGCGCCGACTTTTGCGAACGCCATCTGGGACGCCAAGGTGCTGACCAGCATGGTGGGCGACAACCCGGCCATGCACCGCCGGCTGCTGGTGAAATTCCTGCTCAGCACCAAAGAGCAGGTTGCGCGCATCGTTGCGGCGGCGGCGATTGAAGAGTCGGCCACCGTCGGTAGCGTCGCGCATGCGCTCAAATCCGCCGCCCGCACCGTCGGTGCCCTGCAACTGGGCGATCTGTGCGAACAATTGGAGCACGCCGGACGCGCCGGCAATGCGTCGGAGTGCCTCGTGCTCACTAAACGCATGAGTGCCGCATTTGCGGCAGCGGCGAACCTCATCGAAATAGCGCTGGCACCGCAGGGCCAGAAAGTCGGCGCTGGCGGGACGGCAACTGCGGCAACCACCTGAACCGGCGTCCAACAACCCATGAATACCTGTCGAACAGCGGGATGCATATGAGCTTGAATTTACTTCTGCGACGCTCACTCAAGGCACGCCTGACCTTCCTTACCCTGGTGGTGTTTGTGCTGGGCATCACAGCAATGGCTTTTTACATGGGCCAGATGCTGCGTGAGGACATGCAGCAACAGTTTGGCGAACAGCAGTTCGCGACAGTTTCCTTGCTGGCGGCGCAAGTCGATCAAGAGCTGAATGACCGTGTGAGTGCGCTGGAAGAAGTTGCCGGAGAAATCAGCCCTGCCATGCTGGCCAAGACGGCAGCCGTGCAGTTCCACTTGGAGAGTCGCCCGGTTCTGCAAATCTTGTTTAATGCCGGCACCTTCATCACCCGGACTGACGGCACGCCGATCGCGGATGCTCCGGTCTCGGCCGGACGGCTCGGGCGCAACGTCATGGATCGGGACTACATCGTCGCCGCGCTCAAGGAAGGGAAGTCGTCGGTGGGTCGCCCCGTCCTCGGCAAGGCCCTGGGAACGCCGGTTTTCTCCATGGCCGCACCCATTCGTGATGCGCAGGGCAAAGTGATCGGGGCTCTGGTGGGCGTGGTCAACCTGGGCAAAGCCAATTTCCTCGACAATATTACGGACAGTCGTTATGGCAAGACCGGCGGCTACATCATTGCTTCGCCCAAGCACCGCTTGAACATTACCGCCACCGACAAGCGCCGCATCATGACCGAGTTCCCGGCGCCGGGTATCTCGCCGCCTCTGGACCGTTTCGTGGCCGGCTTCGAGGGAACGCAGGTTTTCGTCAATCCGCTCGGGACTGAGGTCATGGTATCGGCCAAGGGCATTCCGGTAGCGGGCTGGACACTGGACGCCAACTTGCCGACCGTGGAAGCCTTTGCCCCGATTCACGACACGCTCAAACGCCTGCTGCTGTCCGCGCTGATGTTCGTGGTGCTGGCGGGCGGCCTGATCTGGTGGATCACCTCGCGCAGCATAAGGCGCCAGCTCGCGCCGATGCTGGCTGCGACAAAAACCCTGGATAACCTGGCCGGAGATGACCAGATACCTCCGGCCCTGCCGATTCCCAGCCAGGACGAAGT
>CAJBAP010000107.1 GCA_903950295.1 uncultured Rhodocyclaceae bacterium | reverse complement strand
GAATTGGTGAATGCTGATGAGGCCAGCGAAGAGTTCGGCATGTTCCTGCGCACCGAGGTGCCCGAGGAAGAGGCTTGCTACGACCCGCAGGACAAGCTGTGGTGGGATCGCACCACCAACAAGCCAGTCGTGACGCATGCCGAGGGCGCCGACCCCTTCCTGCTTGGCGAGTTCAAGATGAAGGACGGCACGGCCGTCAAACCTTCGTTCCAGTTGCTGCTCGAACGCGTCAAGGACTACACGCCGGAATGGGCGGAGGGCGTGACCGGCATTCCGGCTGACACCATCCGCCGCCTTGCCTATGAGATGGGCGTCACCGCCCGTGACCAGCGCATCGAACTACCGATTGCCTGGACCGACTCCTGGGGCAAGGAACACGATACCGTCACCGGCAACCCGGTCGCCTTCCACGCCATGCGCGGCCTGGCGGCGCATTCCAATGGTTTCCAGAGCATCCGGGCGCTGGGTATTCTGATGTCACTGCTCGGCACCATCGACCGCCCCGGTGGCTTCCGCCACAAAGTGCCTTTCCCGCGGCCGATCCCGCCCTGCGCGCGTACGCCGAATCATCCGAATGCCGTGCAGCCCAACAAGCCGCTCGACGGCATGGCGCTCGGCTGGCCGGCTGACCCCGACGATCTGTTCGTCGACAAGGATGGCAATCCGGTACGCATCGACAAGGGTTTCTCATGGGAATACCCGTTGTCGGTGCATGGCCTGATGCACAACGTCATCACCAATGCCTGGCGCGGCGACCCCTACAAGATCGATACGCTGCTGATCTTCATGGCCAACATGGCGTGGAACTCGACGATGAATGCCGTCGAGGTGCGCAAGATGTTGAACGACAAAGATGAGAACGGCGAATACAAGATTCCCTTCATCGTCGTTGCCGACGCCTTCCAGTCCGAGATGACGGCCTTCGCCGATCTAATCCTGCCGGACACGACCTACCTTGAGCGCCACGACGTGATGTCGATGCTCGATCGGCCGATCTCCGAGTTCGATGGGCCGGTCGATTCGGTGCGCATCCCCGTACTGCCGCCGACGGGGGAGTGCAAGCCCTTCCAGGAAGTGCTGATCGAGCTGGGTTCGCGTCTCAAACTGCCGGCCTTCACCACCAAGGAGGGGCAGCGCAAGTTTCGCGACTACCCCGATTTCATCGTCAATTACGAAACCGAGGCTGGCTCCGGTATTGGCTTCCTCGCCGGCTGGCGTGGCAAAGGCGGCGAGAAATCACTGCGTGGCGAGCCGAACCCCAATCAGTGGGAGATGTACGCCAAGAACAACTGCGTCTTCCATTATGAGTTGCCCAAGAGCTACCAGTACATGCGCAACTGGAACCAGGGCTATCTCGAATGGTCGCAACGCAACCGTATCACGCGCTATGCCGAGCCGATCCTCATCAACATCTACTCCGAAGTGCTGATGCGTTTCCGCCAGGCCGCGCAGGGCAAGGGTTTCTCGCGCAAGCCGCCGGCGCATCTGGCCAAGCGCGTCGAGACTTTCTTCGACCCGCTGCCTTTCTATTACGACACGCTCGAGGCGCAAGCGACCGACAAGCACAAGTATCCGCTCGCAGCGATCACCCAGCGGCCGATGGCGATGTACCACTCGTGGGACTCGCAGAACGCCTGGCTGCGGCAGATTCACGCCCACAATCTGCTTTATGTGAACACGCAAACCGCACGGATAGCGGGAATTGCCGACAACGACTGGATCTGGGTCGAGTCGCAGTGGGGCAAGGTCAAGTGCATGGCCAAGCATTCCGAGGCGGTCGAGCCGGGTACCGTGTGGACCTGGAACGCCATCGGCAAAGCGGCGGGCGCGTGGGGTCTGACGCCGGATGCCAATGAGTCACAACAGGGGTTTTTGCTCAATCACCTGATTTCAGAGGAGTTGCCGGCGAGCAAGGATGCGCCGCGCGTCTCGAACTCCGACCCGATCACCGGTCAGGCGGCCTGGTACGACGTGCGGGTGCGTATCTATAAAGCTGATGCGGGCGAGACGGCAGTGACCTCGCCTCAGTTCGAACCGCTCAAGCCTTATCCGGGGCAGATCGAGCGTAAATTAGTCTGGAACTACTTCGCCGGCAAAGGAGGCAAGAAATGACACAGCTTGCCCTCGTAATTGACCTCAACGTCTGCGTCGGCTGCCACGCCTGCGTGACCAACTGCAAGGAGTGGAATACCTCAGGCGAAGCCGGCCCGATGGTTGACCAGAATCCCTACGGCAAGAACCCGACCGGTACCTTCTTCAATCGCGTGCAGACCTTCGAAGTGGGTGAGTATCCCAATACCGAGACGGTGCATTTCCCCAAGTCCTGCTTGCACTGCGAAGAGCCGCCCTGCGTGCCGGTGTGCCCGACGGGCGCCTCATACAAGCGCAAGGAAGACGGCATCGTCCTCGTCAATTACGACATCTGTATTGGCTGCAAGTACTGCTCCTGGGCCTGCCCCTACGGCGCCCGCGAACTCGACGAGCAGCAGCGGGTGATGAAGAAGTGCACGCTCTGTGTCGACCGCATCTACGACACGACGATGACGGCTGAAGAGCGGCGCCCCGCGTGCGTGCGTGCGTGCCCGACCAGTGCGCGCCTGTTCGGTGACATTCACGATCCGGAATCCGAGATATCGCACGCGATTCGCGAAGCCGGTGGCTACCAGTTAATGGCCGAGTGGGGCACCAACCCCGCCAATCATTACCTGCCGCGGCGCAAGACCAAACTCCGTATCCGCGAAGACGAACTCGAGCGCGCCGACAATCCGCTCAAGATCGATTCGCAGCTGCCCAAACCGGGCAAGTCCGAGCCCTCGCTCGACGACGTCACCTCGTGGTAATGCTGATTTAGGACTCCTTCGACATGCATCCCGCCTTTTCCGTCATTTTTCTCACCACGCTGATCGGCGCCGGCCAGGGGCTGTTCCTCGCCCTGTTCACCGTCGAATCTTATGCGGCCTTCGGTTTGCTGCCCCTGCAATCCAGCGCGTTCTACGCACTGGGCAGTGCCATCGCCATGGGTCTGCTGCTGCTGGGTTTGTTCGCCTCGTTCTTCCACCTTGGGCATCCTGAACGCGCCTGGCGTTCAGCCGCCAAGTGGCGGACGTCGTGGTTGTCGCGCGAGGTAATCGTGCTGCCGGCTTTCATGGGCACCGTGTTTTTTTACGGCCTGGCCCACTGGCTGGGTTTCAATCCCGAACTGGCCACCCTGCCCAGCGGCGCACCAATCAACGTGACGGCCGTGCTGGGCGTGATTGGCACCGTGCTGGCCTTTGCGCTCTACATCTGCACTGCAATGATTTACGCCTGCCTGCGCTTCCTGCGCGAATGGCACTCGCCGCTGACCGTTATCAATTACATCCTGCTTGGCGGCGCTTCCGGTTTTTCGCTGGCGGCCGCTTTGTCGGCCGTGCTGGCACCGGCGGTGATGCCCTTCCTCGCCGGCTGGGCGCTGATCATTACCTTCCTCGGCCTGGTGGGCCGCAGTGCATCGCTGATCCGCAACGCCCGGCTCAAGCCGAAATCCACACTGCAAAGCGCCATCGGCATCAAGCATCCGAAAATCGTCCAAACGACGCAAGGCATGATGGGTGGCGCCTTCAACACCCGCGAGTTCTTCCATGGCCAGAGTCGGGCGACGCTGCGCTCGGTCAAGTGGATATTTCTGCTGACGGCTTTTCTGTTGCCCCTCGGACTATTGGGTGCCGGCCTTTCAGCCGCCGCCGGGAGCACGCTGCTGGTGGCATTCGTCGTCCAATACCTCGGACTACTGGCCGAGCGCTGGTTTTTCTTTGCCCAGGCCAACCATCCGCAGAATCTGTACTACCAATCGGTTGCCTAGGAGTTGTCCGAGGAGTCGTCCGAGATATTTGCCGCGAAGGCCAATGCGGCTTATGATTCACCCAGATTTTTAACCACGTATCAATCAACGGAGGAATAACAATGAATTTCGACAAAGAACTCGATGCCCGCGGCCTGAATTGCCCGCTGCCGATTCTGCGCGCCAAGAAAGCGCTCGGTGAAATGACCAGTGGCCAGACCCTGCGCATCATCTCTACCGATCCGGGCTCCGTAAAGGACTTCGCCGCCTTTGCCAAGCAGACCGGCAACGAACTGCTCTCCAGCGCCGAGAACAACAAAGAGTTCGAGTTCTACATGAAGCGCAAGTAAAAGGTCGGCGCTGGCGGGACGGCCTGCCAGACCGAAATACCCGGAAGGGCGTTCATGGACGATCTGGGCGCCCTTCCGCATTTTGTTGCGCCCCGGCATTTCGTTATGCCAGCATAAATACTATTGTTTCGATGCTGCACTGCGATCTGTCGCATCATGCGGCACTGAAAAATTACCACCACCACAAAGCTGCGTCGAGCACGGCGTCGTAGAGGAGAGCAGCAATGAGCAT
>CAJBAP010000106.1 GCA_903950295.1 uncultured Rhodocyclaceae bacterium | reverse complement strand
TTCTCGCCGGCGGCGATGCGAATCTGCGCCTGCACGATGTCGATGCCGGTGGTCAATTCGGTGACCGGATGCTCGACCTGCACGCGCGTGTTCATCTCGATGAAGTAGAACTCGTTGTTTTCGTACAGGAATTCAAAGGTGCCGGCACCACGGTAACCGATCTTGCGGCAGGCTTCGGCGCAGCGGTCGCCGATACGCGTAATGGCGCGTCGATTCACCTCGGGCGCCGGCGCTTCTTCGATGACCTTCTGGTGACGTCGCTGCATTGAGCAATCGCGCTCACCCAACCAGACGGCGTTCTTGTAGCTGTCGGCCAGGATCTGGATTTCAATGTGACGCGGGTTTTCAAGAAACTTTTCCATGTAAACCACGGGGTTGCCGAATGCCGCGCCGGCCTCGGTGCGTGTCATGTTGACGGCATTGATCAGCGCCGCTTCGGTATGCACCACGCGCATGCCGCGTCCACCACCACCACCGGCGGCCTTGATGATGACCGGATAGCCGACCGCGCGGGCAATTTTCACGATCTCCTTCGGATCTTCGGGCAACGCGCCTTCAGAACCGGGGACGCAGGGTACGCCGGCAACCTTCATTGCATCCTTGGCCGAGACCTTGTCGCCCATCAGGCGGATGGTTTCAGGGCGCGGGCCGATGAAGACGAAGCCCGATTTCTCGACGCGTTCGCCAAAATCGGCGTTTTCCGACAGAAAGCCGTAGCCGGGGTGGATCGCCTCGGCATCGGTTACCTCTGCCGCCGAAATGATGGCGGGGATGTTCAGGTAGCTCTGCGAGGAGGGAGCCGGCCCGATGCAGACCGACTCATCGGCGAGCTTGACGTATTTGGCCTCGGCGTCGGCTGTGGAGTGCACGGCGACGGTGCGGATGCCCATTTCACGGCAGGCACGCAGAATCCTCAAGGCAATCTCGCCGCGATTGGCGATCAGTACTTTTCCAAACATGGCCATCAGCCGATGAGGAATAGCGGTTGGTCGAACTCGACCGCCTGACCGTTTTCGACCAGGATGGCCTTGATGACGCCGTCGGCGTCGGCCTCGATTTCGTTCATCAATTTCATGGCCTCGATGATGCAAAGGGTCTCGCCCTGCTTGACGACCTTGCCGATGTCGACAAAGGCGGCAGCGCCGGGGCTGCCTGAGCGATAGAAGGTGCCGACCATCGGTGCTTTCATCACGTGACCTTCGGGTTCGGCGGGTGCAACTTCTTCGGTAAAAGTCGGCGCTGGCGGGACGGCTCCATTGGCCATCATCATCTGCGGCTGCATCCCCATCGGCATGCTCATCATGGTGGGGTTGGGCATGGCAGCGGGGTGTTTGGCGATGCGGATTTTTTCTTCGCCCTCGCTGATCTCCAACTCCGAAATGCCGGAATTCTGTACCAGGTCGATGAGGGTTTTGAGCTTTCTGAGATCCATGGTGTGCCTCCTGGCCCGCAGGGCGCGGGCATTGTCTGTGGTGCTCCAACGAGAGGCGCGGGTGGCGCCGGGGAGCGGTTTGAGGGTTATTAGTGCTGAATGCGGGTCAGCGCGGCTTCAAGCGCGAGGGCGTAGCCTTGCGCACCCAGGCCGCAAATTACGCCAATGGCGATGTCCGAGAAATAGGAGTGGTGCCGGAACTCTTCGCGGGCGTGGATATTCGAGAGATGCACCTCGACGAAGGGGATGCGCACGGCGGCCAGCGCATCGCGCAGCGCCACGCTGGTATGGGTGTAGCCCCCCGGATTGATGATGATGAATTCGATGCCCTCGGCACCAGCGGCCTGGACGCGGTCGATCAGACCGCCCTCGCTGTTGCTCTGGAAGCTCTCGATCTGCACGCCGTCGGCGCGGGCACGGGCTTCCATCATGGTGTGAATGTCAGCGAGCGTGGTACGACCGTAAACGTCGGGTTCGCGCGTGCCGAGCAAGTTCAGATTTGGGCCGTGCAGGACAAGAATACGGGGGTTGCCAAGGCGGCCACCATTCGCATCGCTATCCATTTTGGCTGATGATTTTTTGCGTTTTGGGTTCGACATAGTGCCAAGTTTGCCGCAAATGGGGGCAAGTTGTCCAGTTGTAGGTAAATAGTCCCTAGGGAGTTGCGGGGCAAAGAGCTTCGACCGCTTCAACCCGTGCGCGTGTCCGGGTGCGGCCATCGTGGCCTTTCATGGCGACCCGCTCATCGCGCGGGGCAAGCACGATCAGATTGGCTGGCATGTCCTCATCATCGATGACGAAGACCGCCTCGACGCGATCGTTGCGCGGGTTGCCGTGATGGAACAGGATGCCCATATCGAGGAGGGCTATTTCCAGTTCCTTGGCATTGTCGGGGAACAACAGGATATCGATGCGGGCATGGCGACTGGCGGTTCCCTCGAGCACCGAGCCCGTCAGGTAGGGAGAAAACGGCGCCAGTCGGTGCATCAGTTCGATGGCGGCGTGGCGCAAGAAGCTAATGCGCTCGACCTGTTCGTCTTCCTGATAGATCGCCTGATAGTCGCGCACGGCATCTTCGACTTCGGCGTTGCCGGGCAGTGGAAAGTTCTCCGGCAAGCCTAACTGGCGCACCGCCTTGCGTTTGGCGAGGCCATATTCCATACCCTCCTCGGCGACCAGGCGCGCGGTGGCCTGGACGATTTCTGAACGCAGAGAGGGGGAGTGCGGATTTTGAATCCGGGCCGGGCGGCTACGACGTGGCATTATGGTTTGCTCCCGTAGAATGCCGGTCCATTCTATCTGCGAAGCAGGCTTGTCATGCACATCCACATTCTCGGGATTTGCGGTACTTTCATGGGCGGTATTGCCCTGATTGCCCGCGCGGCCGGCCACCGTGTTACCGGCTGTGACGCCAACGTCTATCC
>CAJBAP010000105.1 GCA_903950295.1 uncultured Rhodocyclaceae bacterium | reverse complement strand
GATGGCGTCGATGCCGGCGCTGATGCCGCCCGGCAAATCACCGGCCTTGAAGCGGGGGGTGATGGTTTCGGCGATGATCCGTTTCGCGGTGGCGTCATTCAGGATGCCCTCCAGCCCGTAGCCAACCTCGATGCGCAGGCGGCGGTCATCTTTGGCAACGATCAGGATCACGCCGTCATCAACCCCCTTGCGCCCGATTTTCCAGGTATCCATCAGGCGAGTGCCAAATTGTTCGATGGTTTCGGGTTGCGTGGTCGGCAGCATGAGCACCACGACCTGGCTGCCCTTGCGCGCCTCGAAGGTGGCAAGTTTGGCTTCCAGGTCGGCTGCCTGAGCGGCCGAGAGCGTCGCGGTCAGGTCCGTGACGCGCGCCTTGAGCGCCGGGATGGGCACCACCTCTCCCGCCGCGACGGCCAGCAGCGCGTGCAGGCAGAGGGCGAAAACCGCCAGCAGGCGCGCCATGGAAAGGAATTACTTGGCGGGTGCCGGCGTTGGTGCCGTGGCACCGAAATTGATGCTCGGCGGCGTCGAAATGGCCTTTTCATCCTCCACCGTGAAATTGGCCTTGGGCTGCCAGTCCATGAACTTTGCCGTCAGGTTGTTCGGAAAGGTGCGCACCGAGATGTTGTATTCCTGCACGGCCTTGATGTAACGGTTGCGTGCCACGGTGATGCGGTTTTCCGTGCCCTCCACCTGCGCCTGCAGGTCGCGGAAGTTGGCGTCCGCCTTGAGTTGCGGATAGTTTTCGGCGACCACCAGCAGACGCGACAACGCGCCGCCCAGGTTGGCCTGGGCCTTTTGGAATGCCGCGAAAGCCGCCGGATCATTGATGAGCTCGGGGGTGGCCTTCATCCCGGCAACGCTGGCGCGGGCTTCGGTCACCCGGGTCAGCACTTCCTTCTCGTGGGCCGCATAACCCTGGACGATGGCAACGAGATTGGGGATGAGATCGGCACGGCGCTTGTACTGGTTCAGGACTTCGGACCAGGAAGCCTTCACCGCTTCGTCGTTCATCTGGATCTGGTTGTAGCCACAACCGGAGAGCAGCGCGGCAATCAGTGACAGCAGGGCAAACAGGCGAAATTTCATGAACCTTACCTCCTTGAGCATAAGTGGGTCATCGTACCGGATCAGCCCCCGGATTTGCCGTCGAGCTGCATTTGCCTGTCGTGGCCTCGATGGCGCTCTGCCATGTTGGCCAAGGCGGGCAGGCTGGACGCATCGACCACCTGCACCGGCGCCTCGCCGGCCTGCAGCAGTCGCGTGACGTTGATCGGAATACCGCGCGCCTTGAGGGTTTCGAACAGGCGCGGAAACTCGCTGCACCAGCGCTCCTCGGCCAGCATGTCTTCATGGCGGCGATCTTCTCCGGCGGTGCCGGCGCGCACGACATTGAAATTCATCGCACTACGCTGGGGATCAATGCGCAGGCGGACGAAATAGTCGCCCCATTCCGGGCGCTGGAAATGCGCCACGCCGCCTTCGACAAACAGGGTTTCTTCTATCTCTTCGATGGCGTAGCCAAGGTCCTTGAGGGATTGTTCGAGCACGACGGCGGCGGCGGCCTGCAGTTTGCGTTGTTCGGCAGCGGCTCTACGCTGCTCGTTATGCTGCTGCACCTGATAGCGCAACTCGGTAGCCAGTGCCTCGGCGCGTTCCGCTGTCGGCGCCTGCACCAGTTGCAATGCCAAGGCAGCGAGGGTGGCTGGTAGCGGTTCGTCTGCATCTAGTGCGAGACGCTCGAGTATGTGCTCGACCAGTTGCTGGCGTTCGACAATCACACCGGCACTGGCGCTGACACCGGCCGCCAGCCGCGCCTGCGCCACATAGGCGGCCAGTTGGGCCTTGGCCGACACGCCGGCAGCAAGGAGTGATTCCAGCGTGATGGCGAGGTCGCCATCCTGCGTTGCGGGCAGTGTGGCGAGCATGGCTTCGAGTTGCTGGGTGCGCGCAGCGCGGGCAGACTTGTCGGCTTCCTCGCGCAGCTGTTTTTCGCTGCCCGCCTGCCGTGCCGCGCGCATTTGTTGCCGCTCGGCGCGCCGTTGCAGGCGCAAGGCTTCTGCTTGCTGCTCGGCCGCCGTCATGCCGGCGGCAATTTCAGCCACGCCCTGGGCAATGGCCTGCGCAGAAACCAGTACCGCAGCTTCTATGCCGAAACCGGCTGCCATCGGACCGCTCATGCGCGTGCCTCCCATTGTCGTTCGTGCGAATTCTACGCCGCGTAAAATCCCCCTCGCCAATCATTCTGCTGCCAACACACCATGACCCTGACCGAACTGCGCTACATCGTCGCCCTCGCCCGCGAAAGACATTTCGGCCGTGCGGCAGAAAAATGCTACGTCGCCCAGCCGACGCTGTCGGTGGCAGTGAAAAAACTCGAGGACGAACTCGGCTTGATACTTTTCGAGCGTGGCCAGAGCGAGGTCACGGTGACGCCTGCCGGCGAACCCGTGGTGCGCCAGGCCGAGCGCGTACTGGCCGAGGCCGCGCGCGTCAAGGAATTAGCGGATACGGCCGGCGACCCGCTGGCCGGCTCTCTGCGGCTGGGCGCCATCCATACCATCGGCCCCTATCTGTTGCCACGCCTGGTGCCGCTCATGAAACAGCGCGCGCCGAAGATGTTGCTGATGCTCGAAGAGGGCTTTACCTCGAAGCTGATCGATGCACTGAAGAGTGGCGAACTCGACGTCGCCGTTCTGGCATTGCCGATACGCGAACCGGGGCTGGTGGCGCAACCGGTATATGACGAGGCATTTCGCGTGCTGGTACAAACCAGCCATGCGTGGGCGAAACAAAAATCCGTCGACGCCGACAAGTTGCTCGACGAACCCTTGCTCATGCTTGGTCGCGGCAACTGTTTCCGCGATCAGGTGCTTGACCTGTGCACCCGCGCCGGCGCCGGCGGACCGCAGGTGCTTGAAGGTTCTTCGCTCGAAACCATTCGCCTGATGGTGGCCTCGGGAGTTGGCATCACCGTCATGCCAGCCTCTGCCGTCGATACCCTGCCGCAGGATGATCCTTTGCTGCGCGCACGGCCATTCACGGAACCGACACCGACACGCCGCGTCGGCCTGGTTTGGCGCGCCAGTTTTCCACGGCACCAGGCGATCGACCTGCTGCGCCAGGCGCTGCTCGACTGCAAACTACCGGGAACCAAGGCTGTCAAATGAATCAAGTCTATAGCTACTACCTATCAATCTAATTGAAACAATCCACTGGAGCAATCAGAACCCGTGGCGCAGAATGCCTCCACCGACATGATCAACCCATGACAAGGAGCGCAACATGAAAACGCAGAAATCCCCCCGCATCGACATTGGCATCAGTACTTCCGACCGCGCCAAAATTGCCAAGGGCCTCTCGCACCTGCTCGCCGACAGCTACACCCTTTACCTGATGACGCACAACTTCCACTGGAACGTCACCGGGCCGATGTTCAATACCCTGCACCTCATGTTCATGGGGCAATACACCGAGCAGTGGAACGCACTCGACCTGATCGCCGAACGCATTCGCGCCCTCGGCCATCCGGCCCCCGGCACCTACAAGGAATTCGTCAAGCTCGCCTCGATCAAGGAAGCGGAGGGCGTACCGAAGGCGGCCGAGATGATCCGCCTGCTCGTCGCGGCACAGGAAGCGACCGCCCGCACCGCGCGCGAACTCTTTCCGCTCATCGACAAGGCCAATGACCAGCCGACCGCCGACCTCCTGACACAGCGGCTGGAGGTGCATGAGAAAACCGCGTGGATGCTGCGCAGCCTGCTCGAAGAGTGACAGCTCACGTCACCTATCAACTCCTGATCGAAGTCACCCGCCCCGTGCGGGTGAGCATTGGCCGGCTGGGGCGATTCATATTCCCTGCCGGCCGTTATATTTATACCGGCTCGGCGCGACGCAATTTCGCGGCACGTGTCGCCCGCCACCTGCGGCGCGAGAAAACCTTGCGCTGGCACATCGATTACCTGCTGGCCGCACCAGGGGTACGCATCGCCGGTACTCGACGCTATATCGAAGATGAATGCGCAATCAACCAGGCAACACCAGGCATCATGCCGATTTCAGGTTTTGGCGCTTCCGACTGCCATTCCGGGTGCGGCAGCCACCTCAAGTATCTGGGCTGATGTTCGGCATATAACTGCAAACTCCAAGCCCCGAGTGCCCTTGAGTTGGACGTGGATTTGGCGACGTCTATACTTTGTAGGGAGAGACTAGGCTGGGAGCGTGGTCATGCGTGCGTTGGTGGTGGTGTTGGCACTTGTTTGCGCCGTTCCTGAGGTACACGCTCAGGTAGTGATTTCTGACGTGTTCAGGTCGTTGTCGGGTTTCATTCGCGGCGGCAAGGAGAGTCAGCAGCAGCAGGGAGCTACGCCCGTCATGGGCGTGCGGGGCATTGACGAAACCGGCGAAACAGCTTCCGCTCCCGCAAGTGGCAGTGGCGACTTTGAACTCATGGAAGGCTGGTCGGCAACAAAAATAGAAGCAGAACATGCTGCCGAGGTGAAGGGTATCGTTGCGCGACCCGCCTCATTCAAAAAGTCTGCGACCGGTTCTGCAGCCCCGGAAGGAGGACCGCGATGAAACGTCTGCTCGTCTTCTTCACCGCACTCGCCCTCTTTGCGCCTTTGTCCGGTGCCCAAGTCAGGGAAATCAATCTGGGCAGTATTTTTGATGCCGCGAAAAGTGTTGCCAAAAGCAGGGATGTTGGCTCGATGAGCGAAACGGATGAAATCGCCGTTGGCAGGGAGGTTGCGGAAAGCACCTTCGGAACCTATCGCATTATTAAGATTGAGAAGCTTCAGCGCTACCTGAATGCCGTTGGCAGATGGGTCGCCATGCAATCGGATCGCCCCGAGCTTCCCTGGCATTTCGCTGTTGTCGAATCCGAGCAGGTGAACGCGTTCGCAGTGCCCGGTGGAAGTGTGCTCGTAACGTCAGGGATGATGAATCTTCTCTCCAACGAAGCCGAGCTTGCCTGTGTGCTCGGCCATGAGATTAGCCATGTCGCGCGAAAACATCACCTGACACTGCTGCAGAAGGAAACATTGATCCAGTCTGGAGCCAAGGCTGTTGCAGACAATATCCAGGGAAGTGGGGCAAAAAGGGAAGCGAAACGTTTTCTCATCGGAGAAGGATCTGAGCTTTACGCCCGCTCCCTTGACCGGGGGTCAGAAAGAGATGCCGACAATGATGGCGTGTTGCTCGCAGCTCGCGCTGGATACGACCCCGGTGCCTGCCTGTTTTTTATGCAGCGCATGGCCAACCTGAAACAGGAGGTTGGCACCTTATCCTCTCTCTATAAAACGCATCCCCAAGCTGCAGAACGAATCGTCGATATCGAGAATGCGCTAACAGAGCTAATGGGCGTAGAACCCGGTTCGGGTGCCCGGCCAATCCTAGGCTACACAAATAGCGCAGATCGATGATTGTCAGCACTGATTCTGGTATTCGGCGACAGGGACCATGAATGACAAGGGGCCACGTCGTGTTTCCAGCGGTACTCTGTACCGACGTTAGTCGGCGTAGCCGCTCCTGCCGCCTCGGCCGCTTGTCTGGGCGGTGTGGTGCGGAGAATGGCGTGACGGCTTGCGGCTTTGCCACGGCCGGTCTTGGCTGGCGCCGGCCTTGGCTGGAGTTCCGGACTTGCTGAAAGCACCCTTGCCGCCAAATTTACCACCGGGCTTGCTGCCGGCGGGACGCGCCGGTTTGCCGGCAGCGCTGGGCTTGAAGCGCGCTTCCATGCCTACCACGGAGGAAACCGTCACCTTGTGACCGATGAAGCGCTCGATTTTTTGCAGCGCCAGTATGTCGTTGCGATTGACGAAGGAAATGGCGGTGCCGCTGGCGCCGGCACGGCCGGTGCGGCCGATGCGGTGCACATAGTCCTCGGCGAACTTGGGCAGATCGAAGTTGAAGACGTGTGTGATAGCCGGCACATCGAGGCCGCGTGCGGCGACATCGGTAGCGACGAGGATGCGGGCCTGGCCACGGCGCATGGCGTTCATCATGCGGGTGCGATGCTTTTGCGGCAGGTCGCCGTGTAGCGCGACAGTCGAGTGGCCATCGGCTTCGAGCGAGGCGGCGAGCTCTTCGGCAGCGATCTTGGTGGAAGTGAACACCAGCGCCTGGTTGATGCCGACGTCGGCGAGCCAATGATCGAGCAGGCGGCGCTTGTGGCCGATATCGTCGACGTAGAACACATGCTGATCGATCTGCAGGCGTTCCGCCGGCTTGGCGACGGCGATAGTCTGCGGGTCATTCTGCAACTGGCGTGACATGCGCTGCACGTCGTCCGACAGCGTGGCGGTGAAGCAGACGGTCTGGCGTTCCTTCGGCAGCTTTTTGGCAATGGCCATCACGTCGTCGGCGAAGCCCATGTCGAGCATGCGATCGGCTTCGTCGAGCACCAGCACTTCGAGGTTGGAGAGGACGATGCGGCCGCTATTGATCTGGTCCATCAGGCGACCGGGCGTGGCGACGAGAATATCGTAGGAACCGGCGAGCGCCTTGTTCTGTGTGATGTACGACTCGCCACCGGTGATACAGACGGTGCGGCAGCGCGGCAGTGCGCGACCGAAATCGACGGCAGCCTTGCCGACCTGCTGTGCGAGTTCGCGTGTCGGGGTCAGCACGAGGACGCGCGGGCCGGTCATGCGCAGCGGCGTGTTGCCGATCATGCGCTGCATGGCGGGCAACAGGAAGGCGGCGGTCTTGCCGGTACCCGTGGGCGCAGTGGCGATCAGGTCGCGGCGGCCGAGCAGAATCGGGATGGCCTGCGTCTGGACGGGGGTGGGTTCGGTAATGCCGAGGGCGGCAAGCGTGGGGGAAAAGGCCGGATCAAGGCCAAGAGCAGTAAAGGCTGTCATGTGATTTCCTGTGGGCAAATAAAAAAAGCCGCGGCCAAATACAAAAACCAAGCAATGGACGCGCTGGTACGCGGGTCCATGGCAAGCAAGTTGGGTCTATCAACATCGACGCCAACCTGAAGTGCCAGACAGGAAATATCTCTGAAAAGCGGGGGCCAGAAATCGATGACAGCCGGCACAACAACCACCGGCAACCGAAGCGGGGCGCGACTGTCTCACAAACGGGGGTGGAAAGTCAAATT
>CAJBAP010000104.1 GCA_903950295.1 uncultured Rhodocyclaceae bacterium | reverse complement strand
AGGACATTCGGTATAGCAGTTGCCGCAGGCCGTACAGTTTTCAGGCGTCCACACCGGATGATCGAAGCGGATACCGGTCATGTCGCGGAATACGCCCGTCGCCGCCGGAATGATCGAGGTGCCGATGAAGGGGTCGACGAGGTTGTCCGAGCCCTTGCCGGTCAGATAGAAATTGCCGGTGCGCTCCCAGAAACCATGGAGATCGGCAATGCCACCATCGGTAGCCGGCAGTTGCTGCAGCATGATGGGCAGTCCGGCATCCTGCTTGGCAAACTGCTTGCGGGTCACGCCGACTTGCTTGTCGGTAATCTCGGTCAATTCGGTGAAGCCGCGCTTGACCACGCGCAGGTTGTCCTGCACCACGCGCGCGCCCTTGCCACCAAACTTGTATTGCAGCTGTGCCTCGATGGCGGCGAACAGAGCCGTCTCGGTCAGCCCGGCGTTCTGCATGGTCGGGCTGGCGGCGAAGAAGGCGCCCTGGAACACGTTGCCCTGCATGCGCAATTGCAGCTCGGCTGAACCGGCCTCTTCGCGGGCAATCTGGAAGGCGTCGAGGTAGAAGACGTGAATGTCGTTGTCGACGATGAACTTCTGCGCCCAGAGCGGGAAAGTCGCCCAGGTATCCTTGCCCGAATTCGACTGGATAATGAAGTAACCACCCTTTTTCAGGCCGGAAAGCGGATTACTGTGACCGAAGACATTGGGGTCGGGCGAGAGCACTACATCCACGAAGGTGTATTCGCAGTTGATGCGGATAGGTTCCGGTGCAGCCGAGAGGTAATACGTCGTCGGCTGACCTTTCTTTTCAGAGCCGTATTTCGGGTTGGCCTTGATGTCCCAGCCGAGCAATTCGAACAGCGTCATCGCCAGGTTCTTGCCGGTGGTGATGGCGCCCCAGCCACCCACCGAGTGCATGCGCACGGTGATGGCGCCCTTCGGCAGCAGGTTCGGGTTCTCACTGCCGCGCAGGCCCAGCGCACTGATCTGCGGATATTTTTCCTGCAGATCCTGCTGATGGATCTCATCCTTCGGGTTGAGCGGGTCGCGGGCAAAGTCGACGGAGAGATAGAAGAATTTACGGTGCCCCGCTCCAGGCAGCATGTTTTCGATGGTGCCGATCATGCCCTCGGGTTGCAGGTCGCGCGAACCGAGGCCATAGCAGCCGGAATACAAGGGTGGCATGTCGCCGGCGGCATAGGACGCATAGCTGGGGAAAGGCTTTTCTGCTTCGGACACTGAGCCATTCTCGATGCACTTGATCAGCGTGGCGCGCACTTCGCGGATCAGCGGCAGGTCTTCGGCAAGCGGCTGGTCAGTGCGTTCGAGCACGGTCACGCCTTTTTTGCCCTTCAGAATGCCGCCGATCAGGTCGCCGGGGAAGGGTCGGTACATGGTGATATTGACGACACCGACCTTGATCTTGCGCGTCTCGCGCAGATAGTCGGCGACGCACTCGGCCTGGACGATCATGCTGCCCATGCCGAGGATGACGTATTCCGCATCGTCCATCTTGTAGGTCGACACGCGCTGGTAGCTGCGGCCGGTCAGGCCGGCGTACTCGGCCATGCACTGGTCGGTGATGGACTCGATGTGATCAAAGAAGTAGGGACGCTGGCCGGCGGTGGCCTGCATGTAGGCGTCCTGGTTCTGCACCACGCCCGAAACCATGGGGGTATCCACATCCCAGATTGCCGGCACACGGCGACGCTTCGGGCCGTACAACATCTGCTGCGCGGGCGTGGGCGAATCGATGATGTCATCGGGCTTGCCGAGGAACTCCTCGACCAACGCACGCTCGGGGAGCACCGTGGATTCGATCAGGTGGGTGGTCAGGAAGCCATCCTGGCCGATGATTGCGGGGGTGAGCGACAACTCGGCGACCTTGCGGCCGATGAGGTTGAGGTCAGCCGCTTCGGTGGTGTTTTTCGCCAGCACCTGAATGAAGCCGGTATCGTCGATGCAGTGATAGTCATCGTGGCCGGCATGGACATTGAGCGAAGCTTTGGTGATGGCGCGGCAGCCCATGTTGAGCACGTAGGGCAGGCGCTTGCCGACGGCGGCATACAACGACTCGTGCATGAAGGCGACGCCCTGCCCAGACGAGAAATTGACGGCGCGCAGGCCGGTCATCGCCATGCCGGCGGTGACGCCCGCAGCGGCATGCTCGGATTCCGGCTCAATGAAGATCAGCGGACGATCGGAGATATTGATGTGGCCCTGCGCCACGGCCTCGGCCCAGTATTCGCCCATCTGGGTCGACGGCGTGATCGGGTAAGAGCCTGCTGCGTCGGAGGCTTCGCGCTCGACGTGAATCACCGCAGTATTGCCATCGACGGCATCACGCACGCCCGGATATTTGACCTTGGCGGCAGACTGATCGGCACCGGTTGCGGACGGGGACTGGAACAGTTTCTTCAACATGACAAGCTCCTAAAGAATTCAGTGCAACTCAGGGCAACTTAATGTAATGGCAGCGCATCCTGCCGCAGAATTTT
>CAJBAP010000103.1 GCA_903950295.1 uncultured Rhodocyclaceae bacterium | reverse complement strand
TCGTAGGCCTTGTCGAAATGATCTTCGATGGCGCGCTTGGAGCGCCCGGTAACGAAGATCATGTCGGTGATGCCGGCAGCCACGGCCTCTTCGACCGCATACTGGATCAGCGGCTTGTCGACGATCGGCATCATCTCTTTCGGGCTGGCCTTGGTGGCGGGCAGAAAACGCGTGCCCATGCCGGCGACGGGGAATACGGCCTTCGTAACAGTTTTCATATTGAGTTCTCCACTTACCCTCTCGACTTCAGCTACACAACTTGCATATCTCAAGTGAAAAACGAAACGGGTTCACTCCAGCGAAAACACCCCAAAATCAGCCTGATCACGAATGACTTCTCCGACCAACCCGACATCGATTTCCTGTAACTCACCAGAAAAACCATAGACCAATGCGGTATCGCATAGGATGTTTATGGTGCGTGGTATGCCGCGGCTGATCTCGGCAATGCGCTTTACGGCGTCAGGCGTGAAGAGCGGTTCCTCTCTACCGGCGATTCGCAGGCGATGCCTGATGTAATGCCCTACCTCGGTTACATCGAGGGGTGGAATGAAAAAATGGGCTGAAACGCGCTGAACAAATTGCTGTAAATCCGGACGACGCAAAATATCCTTCAACTGGGGTTGGCCGACCAGAATCATTTGCAGTAGCTGATCCTTGTCGGCGTTGATATTGGAGAGCATGCGCAAAGATTCCAGCGCGTCCTGACCCAGATTCTGGGCTTCATCAACAATCAGCAAAACACGCTTGCCGGCACCGTACTGGGCAATCAGGAAACGCTGGAAACCATCGTACAACGCGACTGGGGACAATCCCGCATAGGGCTGCCCAAATGCCAGCATGATCCACTCCAGCAGGTTGGCGATTTCCTGATGCGTGTTGTAGACGAGGCCCGTGCAAACATCCGGTCCGAGATTGTTGAGCAGATGCCTGACCAAAGTGGTCTTGCCACAGCCGATTTCGCCACTGATGACGGCGAAACCGGCCTTGTTACGGATGCTGTACTCCAGCATCGCGTAAGCCAAACTATGGCGCTTCCCCATGAAGAGGAATTCAGGATCAGGCTGGATGCTGAATGGCTTTTCCGTCAGCCTGTAGAACGCTTCGTACATGGTGTGCGCTTAACCGATCACAGTCCTTTGAGCGCCTCTTTTACTTGCGCGGCCTCGAGGAACTCCTTCCCCTCGCCGAGCGCCAATGCCCTCTCAAACTCCTTGCGAGCCGCATCCTTCTTGTTCATTGCCAGGTAACTCATGCCGAGGTGATAGCGGAAGACCGGCAACTCGGGCAGTTGCTTCGAGGCACCCTCGATCAACTGAGCCGCCTCTTCAGCCTTGCCGACCTTGTAGGTCGCCCAGCCCAGAGTGTCCTTGAACTGCGGAATGTCGCTGCGCTTGAAACGTTGCGCCAGTTCGTGCGCCCGCGCCAAGCTGGCCTTGTCGGTACGGTTGTCGGTCAACAGGCTGGCCAGATTGTTCGCCAGCACATCGGCGTTGGGGCGTTCCTTCAGAAGTTGCTCGTAGAGCTTGATTGCATCCTCGATGCGATTGGAAAGCTCATAGATCGCCGCCCGTGTCATCCGCAAGGAAAAATCATTCGGCACAGCCGTCAGGCCCTGTTCCACCATCTTATCCGCCTCGTCAAAGTGCTTTTCGCGGATATGCAAGTTGGCTAGGTTGACATAACCGGTCGGATCCTTCGGTTGCTGGGTGACAACGGCCAGGAAGGACTGCGTTGCGGCTCCCGTGTCGCCCTTCATCACCTGCATCTGTCCCAGCAACAGGCGCGCACTGGTGTTGTTGGGACTCGCCTGCACGACCGAGTTGAGAAACGCGATTGCCTCGTTGGTCTTGCCCGCCATCAGGTAGGTGCGAACCAGTGCCACCATGGGTTGAACATCCGAGGGAGAAGCGTCGTAGGCACGACGGAAGGCCGCGATACTCTCGGAATAATTTTTCTTGGCGGCGAGCACGGCGCCACGGATCTGTTCGGCGGCCTGCGGTTGGGTACCCTGCTTGCGCAGTTCGTCGGCTACCGCCTGAGCACCGACCCAATCACCCTTGCTGATACGGGCCTGGGCGAGCAGCTTCATCGCTGGCAGGTAACCCGGAGCCGCGCGCAGGACATCCTCGGCGACGCTCTCGGCCCGCGCAAACTGGTTGCGCTTGAGCAGGAACTCACCGTAAGGCATACCGAACGGCGGTGCCTGCTTGCCGGCCTGGAAGGCCTTCTGGTAATGCTCCTGCGCCAGTTCGATCGAACCCGCCAACTCATGCACCTTCGCCAACAACAACAGCGTCCGCGCAGAATTCGGCACGTCGCGCAAAATCGTGCGCAGGTCGGCAATAGCCTCGTCCAGCTTGCGGTCATCCATCTCGATGCCGGCCTTCAACAGCAGCCCCTGCTCGTTGCGCTGATCCTTGGCCAGCACCTGGCTGATCAGGTCCTGGGCATCTTTTTTGTTCCCGGCCGCCAGCAACAATGCGGCCAACTGGCCCTTGGCGCGGATGCCATCGGGGCTGTCGCCGGCCTTGACGATGATCGAGCGGTAAACTTCTTCGGTCGCCTTGCGGTCGTTCTGCGACTGGTGAAGTGCGGCAAGCGCAAACTTGAACTCAAGGTTGCCCTCATCCTTGGCGATGAAGCCCTCAAGCTCCTGCCTCGCGGCCTTGGGTCCCTGCACGGCATGCACGAAGCGCACCACGTCGAGACGGGCGGCCACGTCCTTGGGGTTCTCGGACGCAATGGCACGATACTCGGCCTCGGCGGCATCCTTGCGACCATGGCTCAGGTAGAACTGGGCAAGAATGTGCCGCAGCGCCCGCGTCTCGGGATATAGGACAACCAGGCGGCGGAAGACCTGCTCGGCGGAATCCAGCTTGGCAAGGGTCTCGAAGGCCTGCACCTTGATCAGTTGCAGGGCGATGTTCTTCTCGTTGTGTTTCAGACCACGATCCAAGTACTCGATCGCCTTCTCGGCATCCTTGGCGGAGAGTCGTTCGGTCGCCAGCACCACCAGTGCATCGACGTTGTTCGGATCCTTTGCCAGTGCAGCATTGGCCTGCTCCACCGCACCGGTCTTGTTATCGAGTTTGTAGAGCACAGCGGCACGCAGAGCCAGCACGTCGGCATTGTCTTTCGCCAAGTTCATCGTGGTATCGCTCGCGGCCAGCGCCTTGTCGAGCTTCCCGGCCGCCAGCAACAGGCGCCCGAGCTTGAGATTCGCTTCAAGGTGCTTGGGGTCTCGGTCGACCACCTTGTTGAGGAAGCCGAACAATTTCTCCCACTCCCCCTTGCGTTCAGCCACCTCGGCCAAGCCGAACCAGGCTGAGGTCAGGTCGTCCTTGATCTGCAAGGCATTCTGAAATTCGATGCGCGCCTTGTCCAATTCGCCTTGTTTGAGGAGGGCCACACCCTTCTCGTTGAACTTGTTCGCCTTGTCGATGGGCGAAGAACAGGCCGTCAAGCTGATGAAAGTTGCGGCAATCAGCGTCCAAATCATCTTCATTGCATGCACCCCGAGAACAAATGGGGCGAATCATACCCCGCCACGGGTTGGCATAGCACGCTGTCCTAGAAAAGTCGGCGCTGGCGGGACGGCTTTAGTCCGAACGGCTTATTGCGGATACTGCATAGCTTGTTTAATGTACGAGCATGGTTTCAGAATGGTTCAAAATTAAAAGGGGTTTAGTCATGAAAAACAGACTTATGCTTGGCCTTGCGTTTGCTGCAGTCACGACTTTCGCT
>CAJBAP010000102.1 GCA_903950295.1 uncultured Rhodocyclaceae bacterium | reverse complement strand
TTGCTGAACATGCGGCGAAATTCGAGATCGGCCACCTTGGCTTCGACGGCAGCGAGGTCGGCTTCAACCGATGCGAGGGTGTCCTCGTCATCTTCTTCCTTGGCCATGTCGAAGAATTCGCGCGCATCGCGCAGCGACTGGCTTACCCCTTCAAGGGTTTGCACGACAGCTTCGAGGGATTTCTTTTCCTTGCCCAGCGCTTGGGCACGTTCGGCATCGTTCCACATGCCGGGGTCTGCCATGACCTGATTTACTTCGGCGAGTTTTTCCGACTTTGCATCGAAGTCAAAGATACCTCCGCAGTTGATCGCCGCGTGCTTCGAGGTCGGCGATGTGGTGGGCAACGGCGTTGATGCGTTCAGCTTCCATGGCAGGCTTTCGGATTCGTAAAGCGCGCGATTATACCTGCGCCAAAATGCCGCCCTGGCTCGATTACCCTCTGAGCGCCTGCAATTCGGCGATGGTGACGTGCAGGCGGGTAGCCAGGGTGCGGGCAATGTTGCCGAAGATGGCGAACAGCAGGTCGTCGTGCATCAGGGCCAGCATTTCGAAGTGCTCACGCGACAACATGAAGACCTCGCAGTCGGTGACGGCCAGCGCATCGACGGCATGACTGCCGGACTCGATGAAGCCCATGTCGCCGATCAGATCGCCCGGTCCGCACGTGGCGAGATGGTAGCTGTCCTTCTTGCGCAGCGGCACCATGAGCTTGACCGTACCGCGGTGGATCATGAACAATTCGTTGCAGTCGCTGCCGGCCTTGAATACCCGCTTGCCAGCCTTCACGGTGCGCAGTTCTACGGCGGCCGCGAGTGCGCTCACGGCTTCCTTCGAACAACCGGTCAACAGTGGCATGGCCTGCAGTTCGAGTTGCCCGGCCGTGGTGGGGGCTGTATTGGTTTCCGCGAGTTCTTGTGCTTCGAGCCATTCGATGGCTTCGTCCAACTGGCGAAACGCGAAGGCTTTGTTGGTTGGCCCCACGACACCGGTATCTTTCAGGAAACGCTTCATCTTCAGGCCGCTCGGCAAGCCCTTGGGGATGTCGCAAAATACCAGATAGGCATTGTTTTCCTCGAGACGGTCCTTGATTTGCTCCAGTACGTGCGTTGCCGTGACGTCGAGCGACTGGACGCGGCGCATGTTGAGGATGACGTATTTGCGCCGGCCAGCTTCCGGTTCCAGTGCTGTTTGTAGCTGGTTGGCGGTGCCGAAGAACAGGCTGCCTTGCAGTTCGAAGACGACGACCTCGCTGCCCTCACGTTCCAGACGCTCGATATCCTCATGCGTCCGGGCGCGCTTGGTAAGGATTTCGCTACCTTCGATGCGGGTGCGTACCACCGAACTGCGCGTTTGCTCACGGATGAACAACAGGATGGCGAGCGCCACACCGACGCCGGAAGCTGCGATCAGGTTGCCGAAAATTGCTACCAGGATCACCGACAGGATGACGAAGAAATCGATCCGCGTCGATGGGGAGAAGAAAAAGGCCAGGCTGTGGCGGTCAATCATCCGCGTGCCGATGACGATCAGGATGGCTGCCAGTGCCGCAACCGGCACCCAGGCGATCAGTGGTGCAAGCAGGAGAAAGGCCGCGAGCGAGAAGATGCCAGTCATCAGGCCGGAAAATTTGCTGGTGCCGCCGCTCGAGATGTTGATCAACGAGGCGCCCATGGTTCCTGCGCCGGGAATGCCGCCGACCAGCGACGAGGCAATGTTGCCCAGACCCTGACCAAGCAGTTCGCGGTTCGAGTCGTGATGCGAGTGGGTCATCGCGTCGATGACCAGACAGGTTTTCAAGGTGTCAATGGAGAGCAGTACCGCCAGAGTGAGCGCCGGGATCAGGACGGTGATGACGATGTCCAGTCCAAGCCCACGTAGTGCCTGAATATGTTCGCCAATGCTGTCGCTCAAACTGGCCTCGCCCCCGGTCAGCGCGCCGATCAGCAGGGGATTGTCCTCGGTCTTGAGCAAACCCGGATCGAACAGGCCGAGCAGCAGATAGGTGCCGATGCCGGCCAGCAGGGCAAGGATCGCGGCAGGCACGACCTTGGTCAGCCGCGGGGTGACCAGCATGGTCAGGATCACCACGGTCCCGACGACGATGCTCGGCAATTGCCACAAGGTGGGACTGCCCAGTGCGCCGAGAAAACTCGTGCCGGTTGGTGTGCCGAGCCATTTCGGAATCTGGCTGCCAATGATGATGAGGCCGACACCGGAAAGATAGCCGCTGACCACGGGGTAGGGAATGAATTTGATCAGTTGGCCGATACCGGCTAACCCAAGTCCAATCTGGATGGCTCCCGCCAGCAAACCAATCAATCCCAGCAGCAGCAGGACGGTTTCGGCCGGCATGCCCTGCTGGGTAAAGCCGATGGCCAGCGCTGAGAGCACGGCAGCGGCCGGGGCGCAGGGTGCCGTGATCAGCCGGCTGCTGCCGCCGCAGAGCGGGGCGATCAGTCCGAGCGCTGTCGCACCGAGGATGCCGGCCAGTGCGCCTTGGGCGGCGAGTGAACCACCCAGCGGCGCAAAGATCGTGACACCGAAGGCGATGGCCGAAGGCAGGGCGACCAGCATGGCGGCCAAGCCCCCCCAGATATCGCCGACGAGGTGAGACCGATTCGACAGGAATGAATTCGCAAACGTTCCGGACATGGGTGGGGGTTGAGCGTTGCCTCAGTGAATTTCTTCAGTGAATCTCTCTGGTTTCCAGAAAGGAGATAGCGGGGTGGCGTTCCTGCGTCATCTGCAAGTTGACGCGGTTGGGTGCCAGATAGACGAAATCGCCTGCGCCATCGCGCGCCAGGTTGACGCCGGCCTTGTCCTCAAGTGCCTTGAGGTCGGCGTCTGCGCCGCGCAACCAGCGCGCGGTAGCTACATTCACCGGCTCGAAAAAGCAATCGACGCCGTATTCGAATTCCAGTCGGTGGGCAACGACGTCGAACTGTAGCGTGCCGACCGCACCGAGAATCAGGTCGTTCGA
>CAJBAP010000101.1 GCA_903950295.1 uncultured Rhodocyclaceae bacterium | reverse complement strand
CCCAAGGGCCTCGGCGAGCAGGCGACCGGTTTTCTGGCACTCACAGAAATACGGGTCGCCCAAGTCGAGGCTGCGCCGCGGCAGGCCGTGGAAACTTATCACCATGCGGTAGTTTGGCGTAGTGGGGCCGCGCCCCGTCTTTTCCCAGTGTTCGAGCACGCTCGCGGCGAGTGCGGCGATATAGCGCGGATCATCGTGATAGTTTCGTACGAAGCGCAGGGTGGGCAGGTGGCGCGTGCGCTTCACCCAGTCGGCCACGTCGTCATAGACGCTGGCGGTAGTACTGGCGGCATACTGAGGGTAAAGCGGCATGATGAGGATGCGGTTGGCACCGGCCGCCTTCATGCGGTCAAGCGTGGCGGCGATCGAGGGTTCGCCGTAGCGCATCGCATAGTCAACAAGAATTCCCGCCTGTGCGCCTAGACGGCCCTTGAGCAACTTGGCCTGACGTTCGGTATAGACGCGCAGCGGCGAGCCCTCCGGCATCCAGATCGAGGCGTATTTTGCGGCGGACTTTTTCGGCCGGAAGTTGAGGATGATGAGGTTGAGGATGAGCCACCAGAGCAGGCGCGGAATTTCCACCACGCGCGGGTCCCACAGGAACTGTTTGAGATAGCGCCGCAAAGCCGTAGCCGTGGGAGCTGCCGGGGTGCCGAGGTTGACGAGCAACACGCCAGTGCGGCGCTGGCTGCCATGGGTGTGGGCCGGTTCTGGAAGGTAGCGAGACATGTTTCAGTTGGGGCTGAGAGCGGAAGACAGCAGACGGGCGCTGATATCGACAATTGGAATGACGCGCTCGTAGGCCATGCGCGTCGGGCCGATGACGCCGATGGTGCCGACGACCTGACCATCGATCTCGTAGGGCGCGGCGACCACGCTGCATTCGTCAAGCGGCGCGATGCCAGATTCGCCACCAATGAAGACATGCACGCCCTCGGCGTGGTTCGACAGGTCGAGCAGTTGCATCAGGCCGGTGCGTTGCTCGAACAGGTCGAACAGTCGTCTCAGGCGTCCCATGTTGGTCGAAAGTTCTTCGACGTTGAGCAGGTTGCGCTCACCCGAGATGAGGTATTGCGTGGCAGTTTCGGTCGTGGCTTCAGCGCCGGCGTCGACGGCGGCACTCATCAGTTCGGTCATGTCGCTGCGCAGACTTTGCAGTTCCTCCTGCAAGCGGCGGCGGATCTGCATGAAATCAAGGCCGGCGAAATTTTGCGTCAGGTAGTTGGCGGCTTCGACCAGTTCGCTGGGTTTGTAAGGCCGCTGGGTGAGCAGGATGCGGTTTTGCACCTCGCCTTCGGCAGTGACGATGATGAGCAGGATGCGTGTTTCGGTCAGGCTGAGAAATTCGATCTGGCGAATGCGCGGTGCCTGACGGTGCGGCGCGATGACGACGCCGGCGAAGTGGGTGAGTTCCGAGATCAGTTGCGAGGCCTGACTCAATACGCGCTGCGGCACGTCGGGATGCAGTGCCCCCCGAATTTCGGAGATGTGTTGCGGGTCGAGGGGGCGTACGGTGAGCAGGGTGTCGACGAACAGACGATAACCCAGGGGCGTCGGGACGCGGCCGGCAGAGGTGTGTGGGCTGGTGATGAAGCCCATCTCCTCGAGGTCGGCCATCACGTTGCGGATGGTGGCCGGTGAGAGTTCGAGGCCGGAATATTTCGACAGTGTGCGTGAGCCGACCGGTTGACCTTCGACGATATAGCGTTCGATCAGGGTCTTGAGCAGGGTTTGGGCGCGCGGGTCGAGCATGGGGGTGGATTGTAGCGAACCGGAGGGCCGGATTACGGGTTACCTTCGTGGTTAAATTGGCCTT
>CAJBAP010000100.1 GCA_903950295.1 uncultured Rhodocyclaceae bacterium | reverse complement strand
CCGCCGCCGACCTTGATCGACGTGCGCGAGCCTTGGGAGTTTGATGTCGTACGCATTCCCGGTGCCAAGCTGGTGCCGATGCGCTCGATCCCCGCGCGCTATCTCGAGTTGCAACGCGACGCCGAAACGGTCGTGATCTGCCACCATGGCGCCCGCAGCTATCAGGTAGCAATGTTCCTCGAACAACAGGGCTTCGGCGAAGTCATCAACCTGTATGGCGGCATGGCGGCATGGTCGCGCGATGTCGATCCCGCCGCACCCACCTACTGAGCTTACCGCCCCCAATTGGAGTCCCGCATGAAGCTGCCTCTGAAAACCCTCATTGCACTTGCCTTCGCAGGGAGCGCCTGTGGCGTCCAGGCCGCCGATCTGCTGCAGGTTTATCGCGATGCGCGCAGCTACGACGCCCAATATGCCGCCGCCCGGGCTTCGCGCGATGCCGGGCTGGAAAAATTGCCACAGGGGCGTGCCGGGCTGCTGCCGACAATCGGTATGGAATCCCAGACACAGTGGAATGATGGTGACTACAAATCTCGCGCGCCGGGTAGTACAAAGAATAACGATAAATTTAACAGCAACTACTGGGCCGTATCGCTGACCCAGCCGCTGTTCCGCTGGCAAAACTGGGTGGGATACCAGCAGGCGGAACTGGCCTCCACCCTGGCGGAGGTCCAGTTTGTTCTGGCCGGGCAAGACTTGATGGTGCGTGTGACCCAGGCGTATTTCGATGTATTGCTGGCACAGGAAACCTTGGCCACGGCGCAGGCGCAGAAGATCGCCATTGCCGAGCAGTTAGAGTCGGCCAAACGCAATTTCGAGGTTGGTACGGCCACTATCACCGATACGCACGAGGCACAGGCGCGCTTTGATCTCGCGTTTGCCCAGGAAATTGGCGCCGAGAACGATCTGGCCGTGAAACGTCAGATATTGCTCACGCTGACTGGCAAAGAACCCGAGGCCCTCAAGGGGCTGAAGCCCCGTGTCCAGATCGGTCGGCCGCAGCCTGACGAAATCGGCCAATGGGTGACTTCCGCCGAGAGCGGCAACCTGGGCGTGCAGCTCGCGCAGACCAGCTTCGAAGTCGCCAGCCGGGAAATTGAAAAGCAGCGCGCCGGGCATTACCCGACGCTCGATCTTGTCGCCTTGCGGCGCAATGACGTTTCGAACGGCAGCGTTGCCAGCAACATTGGTAGCGACACTAATAGCAGTTATGTCGGGCTGAAACTCGCCGTGCCGCTGTTTGCCGGCGGCAGCGTGATGTCGAAAGAACGCGAGGCGGTAGCCCTGAAAGAAAAGGCGCGAGCCGATCTTGAGAATGCCCGCCGCACGGCGACCCTCGGCGCCCGCCAGTCCTATCTCGGTGTAAATGCCGGGTTGGCGCAGGTCAAGGCGCTTGAGGCTGGTGTCGCCTCATCCAGGCTCGCGGTCGAATCGAACAAACTCGGTTACGAGGTGGGCGTACGCATCAACATCAACGTGCTGGACGCCCAGAGCCAATTGTTCGATGCACGCCAGAAACTGGCCAAAGCCCGGCTCGACACGCTGATCGCCCAACTCAAGCTCAAGTCTGCCGCCGGCAGCCTGTCCGAGGACGATTTGGCCGCGATCAACGCGCTGCTGGAATAAAGCGCTCCACCAGTTCCAGCGTGCGCCGGGTGGCGCCCCGGTGCCGCGCCGCGAAGGTGCGGCCGGCCGCGCCCATCGCCAGTCTTGCCGTTTCGTCCGCAAGTAGTGTCTGCGCCTGGTCGATCAGTTCTGTAGCGTCAGCTACCTTAAGTACCGCCCTCGCCGCAATGCCGGCCCGAGCCGCTTCGGAAAAATTGAAAGTGGACGGGCCAATCAGCACCGGCACCCCGACGGTGCAGGGCTCGATGAGGTTCTGGCTGCCGAAACTCAGCAAGCTGCCACCGATAAAGGCGACATCCGCCACCGCATAGTAGGCAAACATTTCACCCATGCTGTCGCCGAGCCAAACCTGGGTTTCCGGGGCCACTGTGGCCGCATCGGAACGGCGTTGCAAACTGAAACCACGTGACTCGATCAGGCGTGCCACCTCGTCGAATCGCTGTGGATGACGCGGCACGATGATCAGTAATGCGGCGCACTTTGCCGTCTTGTCAGTCCCACGGGGACTCCCTTCGGTCACGCCGACTTTTGCGGGGGTCGCCCCACCCTCATCAACTCTTGTTTGCCAGGCATCGAGGATCAGCGCCTCTTCCCCCTCACGCGTACTGGCGCAGAGAAATACCTGGCGGTCGCCCAAACGGGCATGCAACTGTCGCCCGGTTTCCAACTGGCCTTCCGGCGCTTCGATGTCGAATTTCATATTGCCGGCAATGCGCACTTCCGCCGCGCCCAGTTCGCGCAGGCGTTGCCCATCTTCTTCCCCGATGGCGGAGATAGCCGTCAGCTGTTCGAGCGTCGCCAGTGTCAAGCGCGGAAAACGCGCGTAGTGCCGGGCCGATTTCTCTGACAGCCGTGCATTGACGAGCAGCAGCAGCACGCCCTGGCTTTTGCAGGTGGCAACGAGATTCGGCCATAGCTCGGTTTCCATGATGATCCCGAGTGCCGGACGGAAGTGCCGCAAAAATCGGCGCATCGCCCAAGGGGTATCGTAAGGCAGGTAGATGCTCGTCACCGCGTCACCATACAGCGTGGCAGCGGTGGCACGTCCTGTAGGCGTCATATGCGTGAGCAGTATGCGGTGATCAGGATAGCGGCTGCGCAGTGCCGCTATCAACGGCTGGGCCGCACGGGTTTCACCAACCGAGACGGCATGGATCCAAATCAAGAATGAATCTGGCGGTACGGCATCAGCATACAAACCAAAGCGCTCGTCCCAGTGGCGTAGATACTCCGGCTGTCGCCGCGCCCGCCACAACAGGTGAAGAACGGCCCATGGCAACAAGGCGAAAATGGCGAGTGTGTAGAGAAAACGCACCATCAGCCAAGCAGCTTCAATGCCGCAGCCACCGTTTCCGCTGCACTCGGCGGTGCGCTGGGGCCGCCAAGATTGATGTGGGGTGCAGTGCCCAGCACACCGGTGAGTACGGGGTCAGACGCGCAATACAACGCCAGCGTCGGGCGCCCCAGCGCGGCAGCCAGGTGCACCAGGCCGGTATCGACCCCCACGACAATGCGTGCGCCCGCCAACAGGCCGGCCAAGTCGGTGAGATTCATCGCCGGTGCCGCTTCCGCCCGTCCGAGGGTGTTGGCCAATCGGTTAGCGCGTGAGCGCTCGCTCTCGCTACCACCCGGCAATATGCAGCGCAAACCCGTGGCAATCAGCGCGGAACCCAGCGCCCGCCAGTGTTCTTCCGGCCACTCCTTGTCGGTGCGACTGGTGGCGGTAAGCAGCACCGCATATTCACCGGCCGGCAACCATGTTGCGCTTAATGGAGGAGCGTCAATGCCATAGTCGAGCGGCAGATCGTCCAGCACATAACCTAGTGCAGCTGCGACGAGTCTGCGGTTGCGTTCAACGGCGTGCAGTCCTTGCGGGATGACGAAAGATTGGTCGTAAAAGCGTGCAGCCACTGGCTCACGCGCTGAAAGGGCAGCCAGTCCGAATTTTTTTCCGCTGGCCTGCGCTGTGAGCAGTGCGCTTTTGATCAGGCCTTGGGTGTCAATCACCGCGTCGTAAAAGTCGGCGCCGGCGGGACGGCTTACGGCGTGGCGGTACGCGCGGATTTCCCGCCAAGTGGTGCGCGACAGCAACGCCCTGCGCCAGCGCCGTATCGCCACGGGAATCACCCGCCGTACGGTGGGGTGCAGGCGCGGCAACTCGGCAAACCCCTCTTCTACCACCCAGTCGATTTCGGCAT
>CAJBAP010000099.1 GCA_903950295.1 uncultured Rhodocyclaceae bacterium | reverse complement strand
CATAACACCGCCGTCCCGCCAGAGCCGACTTTCCGGCGCAAGTGAAATATGTTAGAACAAGGCGGCGCTGGGGGTGTTGAAGACCGCCCGGGTACCGTTCCCCGCGCTGCAGGAGGCGTAGCTGCCGTGCTGGCTTTCGCTGGCGATGAAGCGGGCGAGGATGGTCTTGATCGCCTGGCCCGCCAAGTTAACCGTGCCTTCCTCAACTTCCAGGTTGGTGCAGATGTCATCGAACACGCGGGATTTCTCGTTGAGTGCTACATCCAGTCGCTCGACCAACTGCCGCACGATGTCCTGATACTGCACGCTCATCATCATGTCGTTTATTTGCGCGGCCAGTTGCTCGTTGATCACTGCCCCCTTGGCAATGCGGCTATGTAGCGCGGCGCTACTGGTGCCCAGATCCTCCTGCATAGCGCTGATCACTTCCGCCAGGTACAGCGCCTGGCTCAGGTCGCGATTGAGCACCTCCTGCGCTTCCAGGCTGAAGGCGGCGGCAACACCGGTCTGGGCCTTTTCTATGCCGCTCCAGACTTGGCCGGCTGCTTCCCGAGATCTGTCGGCCAGCTTGCGCACTTCGTCGGCAACGATGGCGAAGCCGCGGCCCTGCTCACCGGCGCGCGCCGCCTCGATGGCTGCGTTGAGGGCGAGGAGGTTGGTCTGGTCGGCGATCTCCTTGATCACGGCGACAAGCTTGCCGAGTTCGCTCACGTTCTCGAATATTTGTTTGAACTGCTCACGTTCCCGGTTGATGCGCTCGGGCAGTGCGCCAATAAAACGCCTGATCTCCGCGACCGCGTTGGGGTTGTCCAGCGTACCCGCCTGTCCCCGTTCTGGCGGCACGACTCCGGCATTCAGCATGGCGACCAACTGGCCGCTCTGCTGATCCAGGGCCGTGATCCTTTCCAGAATCTGCGTGGCCGAATTCTCCGTGAAGCGCATGATTTCCTTGTGCTGTTCGATGAAGGCTTCATCCAGCGCGTAGGCCTCCTTCAGCGCGGAGGAGGTCTGGCGGCATTTCTCGCGCAGCATCTCGCGCTCGAACTGCAGCAGGGACATATAGGCCAGGCTGGAGAAGAAGGTGGTTTCCACGCCGCCCCAGTTGCCGATGCGCAATTTGCTCAAGACCAGGAAGATCGCCCCCCCGGTGCCCAGCACGGAAAGGAAGATTAGCAGTGCATCCAGAAACTCTGAAGGCATGCCGAGGGTAACAGCCCAGGCCGCACTGAACTTGCTGATGAGGTAATGGGCTCCTACCATGCACAGCGCCAAGCCAACGATAACCACGATGAAGAACTGGCGGATGTGGTGGAGTTGCAGGTAAGCCTCCTGGCTCCATGAGCTCTCGGTGATGTTGGCAAGATTGATTTTCATGACGCTGCCACCGGGCAGGGGCATTGCTCCGGCTGCCAGGCGGCCATGTGGGCCAGAAAGGCTTCCTCCGCCATGGGTTTGCCGTATTTGTAGCCTTGGCCGATGCGGTAGCCGAATGCCTTGATCTGCATGCACTCCTCACAGTTTT
>CAJBAP010000098.1 GCA_903950295.1 uncultured Rhodocyclaceae bacterium | reverse complement strand
CTATGCCCTGAAAGACACGCCCTGCGCCGATGTCGTGGGCCAGACCGTCTGCTGCTTCCCCGCCAGCGTGTGCGCCGTCTTCCCCCGCGATCAGGTACTGCAGGATTTGCGCGCGGAGAGTTACATCGGCACGACACTGTTCAGCCATACCGGCCAGCCGATCGGGCTGATCGCCGTCATTGGCAGGCTTCCATTGCAGAACCGTCCGTTTGCCGAATCCATCTTGAAGCTGGTCGGAATCCGCGCGGCCGGAGAATTGGAACGGCTGTTAGCAGAAGAAACACTGCGGGATGCCCTGACTGAACTTGAGCATCATCGTCACCATTTGGAAACGCTGGTGGAGGCGCGGACAGCGGAATTGGTGGTCGCCAAGGAAACCGCCGAAACCGCCAACATCGCCAAGAGCGCCTTCCTCGCCAACATGTCGCATGAGATCAGGACGCCGCTCAACGCCATCACCGGCATGTCGCACCTGATCCGGCGGTCGGGAGTGACACCCGCGCAGGAAGCGCACCTCGAAAAGCTCGAAGCTGCCGGACAACATCTGCTCGGCATCATCAACGCGGTGCTCGATCTGTCCAAGATTGAAGCCGGGAAATTCGAGTTGGAGGAAATTTCGATCAGGGTCGAGAGTCTCCTCGGCAACGTCGCTTCGATGCTGCAAGACCGGGCCAACGCCAAGCATGTGCAATTGATCACGGAGACGCAGCACCTGCCGGCCCCGGTGGTGGGTGACCCGACGCGGCTGCAACAGGCCCTGCTCAACTACGCCGGCAATGCGATCAAATTTTCCGAGCAAGGCACCGTAACCCTGCGCGCCAGGCCGCTGGAGGAAACCCCGGGAAACATCCTGGTCCGTTTTGAGGTTCAGGATACCGGCATCGGCATCGACCCGGCCACCTTGCCCAAGCTCTTCGCCACCTTTGAGCAGGCGGACAACACGACAACCCGGAAGTATGGCGGTACCGGCCTCGGGCTGGCGATCACCCGAAAGCTCGCCCGGTTGATGGGCGGCGATGCCGGTGCCGAGGGCACGCCGGGCGTCGGGAGCACCTTCTGGTTTACTGTCCGACTCAGGAAGGATGAATCACCAAGCGCAGCAAAGGCGGCCGTATCCGCAGAGGATGCCGAGGCGGTGCTGCAACGCGAGCATGCGGGACGCCGCATCCTGCTGGCAGACGACGAACCCGTCAACCGCGAGATCAGCCTGATGATGCTCGAAGACGTCGGCTTGGTGGTGGATGTTGCCACGGACGGTGTCGAAGCCGTCGAACTCGCCGCCCGCAACGCCTACGATCTGATCCTGATGGACATGCAGATGCCCAGGCTGGATGGCCTGGATGCAACGCTGCAGATTCGCAAACTGCCGGCGGGTGCGAAGGTGCCGATCATCGCCATGACCGCGAATGCCTTCGCGGAAGACAAGGCGCGCTGCTTCAAGGCCGGCATGAACGACTTCATCATCAAACCGGTCAGTCCGGAGCTGTTGTTTGCGACTTTGCTGAAATGGCTGGCGAAAAATTGAGCGCCGATTAGAAAAGTCGGCGCTGGCGGGACGGCGATGCTGAACGCAATAACTCTACTCTTGCTCTTCCAACTCACCGGCGAAGCCATCGCGCTGTTTTTCGCGCTGCCCGTCCCCGGCCCGGTGATTGGCATGGGACTGCTGTTCGCAGCACTCGCGTGGCGCAGCGGACCCTCGTCCGAACTGCGCAGCACGGCACAAAACCTGCTGCAGCATCTCTCGCTACTCTTCGTTCCGGCTGGCGTCGGCGTCATGCTCCATTGGCGGCGCATGGCCGATGAATGGCTGCCCATCGTCGTCGCCCTGGTCGCCAGTACCTTCATCACCATCGCCATCACCGCAGTGGTATTGCGACTCCTCCACGTTCACGAGGAGGATCAAGCGTGAACCCGAGAATCAATGAAATCTGGGTCTATCTTTCCGCCTCGCCACTACTCGGTCTCACGCTCACCCTGCTCGCCTACCAGGGCGCGGTGTGGATCAACAAACGTTGCAACGGCCACCCGCTCGCCAATCCGGTGCTGCTCGCGGTTGCCGTGCTGGTGACGCTGCTGTCGATCACCGGCACGCCCTATGCGACCTATTTCGACGGCGCCCAGTTCGT
>CAJBAP010000097.1 GCA_903950295.1 uncultured Rhodocyclaceae bacterium | reverse complement strand
GTCCGGATGCAACATATGGAAGCGCGTGCAGTTGTGGCCATCACGCCCCAGTTCATTGAAGCTGGTGCAACTCCACAAATCGGACTCAACGTTCCAGTCGTTCTTCAACATGTCTGCGGCGGCAATCACTTCGCGGAAGATCGTGCCGGAACCCAGCAGTTGCACGCGCGGGCCGTTGCTGTTCGGGCCTTTGCGGAACTGGTACATACCCTTGAGGATGTCCTGTGCCGAACCCTCGGGCATGACCGGGTGCTCGTAGTTCTCGTTCATCACCGTCAGGTAATAGAACACGTCCTCCTGTTCCGCCACCATGCGGCGCAGGCCATCCTGCACGATCACCGCCAGTTCGTAGGCGAACGTGGGGTCGTAGGAAATGCAGTTGGGGATCGTCGCCGCGAGGATGTGCGAGTGTCCATCCTCATGCTGCAAACCTTCGCCGTTGAGCGTCGTCCGACCGGCGGTGCCGCCAACAAGGAAGCCGCGCGCACGTGAGTCGCCCGCCGCCCAGCACAGGTCCATGGTGCGCTGCAGGCCAAACATCGAATAGAAAATGTAGACGGGGATCATCTGCACAGCGTGCGTCGAATAGCTCGTCGCTGCCGCCATCCAGTCGGCCATCGCACCGGCTTCGTTGATGCCTTCCTGCAGGATCTGGCCGTCCTTCGATTCCTTGTAGAACATCAGCTGATCGGCATCCTGCGGCACATAGGTCTGGCCTTGCTGATTCCAGATGCCGATCTGACGGAACAGGCCTTCCATGCCGAAGGTGCGCGACTCGTCGGGCACGATGGGCACGATGCGCTTGCCGATCAACTTGTCCTTCAGCAGCACGTTGAGGATGCGCACAAAGGCCATCGTCGTCGAGATTTCGCGCCCTTCGCCGCTAGCCTTGAGCAAGGCGTCGAAGGCGGCGAGCGGGGGCACCGGCAGCGGCTCGACGGAGCGGCGGCGCTGCGGCAGATAGCCGCCCAGCGCGAGCCGGTGGCTGCGCATGTATTCAAGCTCCGGCGACCCTTCGGGGAATTTCAGGTAAGGCATGTTTTCAAGTTCGTCGTCGGTCACCGGCAACTTGAAACGATCGCGGAAAGCCTTCAGCGAAGTGGTGCCCATCTTCTTCTGCTGGTGGGTGATGTTCTGCGCCTCACCCGACTCACCCATGCCATAGCCCTTGATGGTCTTCGGCAAAATGACGGTCGGCTGGCCGGTGTGATTGGCAGCAGCCTGGTAGGCGGCAAACACCTTGTGCGGGTCGTGGCCGCCCCGGTTCAGACGCCAGATGTCATCGTCGGACCAGTTCGCGACCATCGCCTTGAGTTCGGGCGTATTGAAGAAGTGTTCGCGCACATAGGCACCATCTTTCGACTTGAAGGTCTGGTAATCGCCGTCGACACATTCGGCCATGCGCTTGCGCAGCAGGCCTTTCTTGTCCTGTGCCAGCAGCGGGTCCCAATAGCTGCCCCAGATCACCTTGATGACGTTCCAGCCCGCGCCACGGAAATCGGCTTCGAGTTCCTGGATAATCTTGCCGTTGCCGCGTACCGGGCCATCGAGACGCTGCAGGTTGCAGTTGACGACGAAGATCAGGTTGTCGAGCTTCTCGCGCCCGGCCATGCCGATGGCGCCCATCGACTCCGGTTCGTCCATTTCGCCATCGCCCATGAAGGCCCAGACCTAGCGACCAGTGGTGTTGGCAAGACCGCTATCATGGATGTACTTGGTGAAGCGCGCCTGGTAGATCGCCTGCAAGGGCCCCAGACCCATCGATACGGTGGGGAACTGCCAGAAGTCGGGCATCAGCCAGGGATGCGGATACGACGTGACGCCCTTGCCATCGACATCCTGACGGAAGCCGTCGAGCTGATCCTCGGTCAGTCGCCCAAGCAGGAAAGCGCGTGCATAGACGCCGGGCGCAGAATGGCCCTGGACGAAGACGAGGTCGCCACCGTGATTCTCGGAAGGTGCGTGCCAGAAATGCTGGAAGCCGACGTCATACAACGTCGCCGCCGAAGCGAAGCTGGCGATGTGGCCGCCGAGGTTGGAATCGCCCTGGTTGGCGCGCAACACCATGGCCAGCGC
>CAJBAP010000096.1 GCA_903950295.1 uncultured Rhodocyclaceae bacterium | reverse complement strand
TGCAGTGCTTCAGGAAATTCGATCAGCTTGACGATGTAATCGGTGATGTCCTGCTCGGGACAAATCGCATAGTCGACGGCGAAGTTTTCGTTCGAGAGCAACTCGCCCTCGAGGAAGTCGGCGGAGCGCAGGCGGGCGATGCGGGTCGGTACGTGGAACAGGCTGCGGGCGATCTTGCAGGCAACGAGGTTGGTCTGGTCCGATTGCGTCACGGCCACCAGCATGTCGGCGTCCTCGATGCCGGCTTCGCGCAATACGGACGGGTAGGCGGCGTTGCCGGCCAGCGTGCGTACGTCGAAGCGATCGGCCAGATCAGCGAGTGCTTCGCGGTTCTGGTCGACGATGGTGATGTCGTTGGCTTCGGAGGAAAGCGCTTCGGCGACCGAGGCGCCGACCTGGCCGGCGCCGAGAATTACGATACGCATGCTTAACTCACTCTTCGCTGTCTTTCGGCGCGTTGCGCAGGCCGAGGTCCTTAAGTTTGCGGTAGAGGTGGGTGCGCTCGAGGCCGGTGGTTTCCGCCAGCCGCGTCATGCTGCCGCTTTCGAGCTTGAGGTGGTGCTCGAAGTAAAGTCGCTCGAACATTTCGCGTGCTTCGCGCAACGGCAAGGTGAGCATTTCGGGAAGAATGCCGGGCGGAAATTCAGGCATCCCCGTAGCGCCCGGCGTCAGCAGGTGCTGCACGTCTTCGGCGCTGATTTCCTCTTCCAGAGCGGCGAGTGCCAGCGATTTGACGGCACTCTTCAACTGGGCATAGCCCTCGCCCCAGGTGTGCTGGCGCAATGCATTCTGCGCCGCGACTGACAGGCTCCGACGGGGTGCTTCGCCGGTTTCGACTAACTGGGTGAGGATGTGGGTGGCGAGGTCGGGTACATCGTCCTTCAGTTCGGCCAGTGAAGGCAAGCCGATGCTGATATCGAACAGGGCTTTCAGCAGGCTGTCATCCCAGCCCTGGGCTGTCAGTGCAGCGGCATCCTGGGTAGTGGCAACCACCAGACGCAGATTGTTTTTTTCCAGACGTTCGAGCGCGAAGGCAAGATTTTTTTGTTGCAGGCGGGTCAGGCGGGCGAGTTCGCTGCAATAGAGCACGCCGCCATTCGCTTCGGCCAACAACTCCAGTGTTAACGGGTTCGAGTCGTGTCCGAGGTCGATCCAGTTTTTGCCGGGCGCCTGCAGGGTGCGTGCCGCCAACTCGACGATGGAACTGATGGGCGCCCGCAGCAGCAGGCTGCGGCTCTTGTGTGCGACCTGTTCGAGGCGCCGGCGCAGGTCTTTCAGTGCCGGCGAACGCGGGAAGGCGGCGAGTGAGAGCACGCTGCCTGCCTTGGTGGCGCGATCGAGACCATGTTTGACGGCGGCCAGCAGCTTTTGCATGCCGATCGGCTTTTCGAGAAAGCCGACGGCACCGATACGGGTGGCTTCGACGGCAGTTTCGATGGTGGCATGGCCAGACATCATGACCACCGGCATGGTGAGCTGGCCGTTGGCTGCCCATTCCTTGAGCAGCGTCACGCCGTCGGTATCGGGCATCCAGATGTCGAGCAACACCAGATCGGGGCGTCTGGCGTCACGCCAGGCGCGCGCCGCCGTGGCGTTTTCGGCCGTGGCGACATCGTGGCCCTCGTCAATAAGAATTTCCGAGAGGAGTTCGCGGATGCCGACTTCGTCGTCGATGACCAGTATTTGTGACATGAGTTGTGATTATGCCGCCGTGCCGTCGCGTTGGGAATCGTGATGTAAGGGTAATTGCACGCTTACTTCAGCGCCGCCCCCTTGTTCAGCGGAGCGGTTGGCCAGGGTGATCGTGCCGCCATGATCGTCGATGATTTTGTACACGATGGCCAGCCCCAGCCCGGTGCCTTTCGGTTTCGTGGTGACATAAGGCTCGAAAGCGTGTGCGAGTATCTGCGCCGGGAAACCCGAACCGTTGTCGCTGACCGTCAGGCAGGCCATGCGGCCGCTGCTGTAGGTACTTACGGTAACGAGTGCCGTCCCGCCAGCGCCGACTTTTTCACAGGAAACACGCCGGGCCGTCCCAAGTGTTTCCTGGCCCCCTGGGGGGGGAACGTCGCGCAGCGGCGTTTTCGGGGGGGGCTCATGCATTGCTTCGCTGGCATTCTTGACGAGGTTGTGCAGCACCTGGCGGATCTGGTCGACATCGGCCAACACCATCGGCAGTGCGGCATCGAGGCTTGCTTTCACCGGTATGGGACCGTGCTCGTAAAGTTCGAGCACCTCGGTCACCAGTGCATTCAGGTCGAGTGGTGCCGGCACGGGCGGCGGCAGGCGTGCATAGTCGCGGAAGTCGTTGACCATATTTTTCATCGCTTCGACTTGGTCGACGATGGTGCGGGTGGCGCGTGACAACATGGCGGCATCGGTGGGGTCGAGCTTGTCGGCCAGCTTCATTTGCAGGCGCTCG
>CAJBAP010000095.1 GCA_903950295.1 uncultured Rhodocyclaceae bacterium | reverse complement strand
TGAACACCCTCAAGACGCCCCGCGACTTGCGCTGGCATCTGGATGTCGATCCGGTAGAACTTTGAAAAGTCGGCGCTGGCGGGATGAAATGCCCCGCATGGGTACGGCCGCCGTCTTATGCGCCAGCCAGATATTCCCGCAGGGCTGCCGTACTGGCCTCGATCTCGGTGCGGAAAGATGGATCGGCGGCGGCAATGGCCGCAGGGTCTGCGGCTTCACAGGCCTTTTCCATTGCCAGGGCGTGATAACGCAAACGCTCGCAGCCGAGGGTGGCGGCGGTTCCCTTGATGGTATGCGCGGCGCGGCGCGCGGTAACAAAGTCGCCGGCAGTCAGCGCAGAGTCCAGGCTGTCAAGCTGCACGACCACGTCGTCGAGAAATATCTGCATGACTTGCGCGTAGAGCTCGCGATCCCCTCCCAGGTTGCTGATGGCCTCTGCGGTGACAAGGCGGGGCAGGGTGTCTGCGGGGGTGAGTGGCATGGTGGTAGTAGTTGAAAAAGGAAAGGGGTCGGATTCCGCAGGATCTGCAACGACCCCCGGATTGTCGCTCAACCAGCGAGCGAGTGCTTGGTAAAGCACGGCAGCCTTGAGCGGCTTGGTCAAGTGGTCGTTCATGCCGGCCTCTAGACTGCGCTCGCGATCGCCGACGAGCGCATTGGCGGTCATGGCAATGATCGGCAGTTTGGCGTAACGGCCATCGGCGCGGATGCGGCGGGTGGCTTCGTAGCCATCCATCACGGGCATCTGGCAGTCCATCAGCACAGCGTCGAAGGGTTCAGCCGCCAATGCCTCGATGGCGTCGGCGCCATGTTCCGCCAGTTTCGCCGTCATCCCGCCTTGACGCAGAAAATGCAGGGCAACTTCCTGGTTCAGAATGTTGTCTTCGACCAGCAAGATGTGGCGGCCGGCCAGTACCTGCGGGATACTTCCAGTGGCGCGGACCAGCCCTTCCTGCTGCAAGAGGCCCGCTTGGGCAATCTCGCAGGGCAGTTCAAACCAGAAAGTGCTACCGACATCGGCAGTACTGCTGACGCCGATCTGCCCGCCCATCAACTCCACCAGATGCTTGCTGATGGCCAGCCCCAGGCCGGTACCGCCAAAGCGGCGTGTGGTCGAGTTGTCAGCCTGAGTGAATGAATCGAACAGCCGTTCCTGATGCGCGGGATCCACGCCAATGCCACTGTCGCGCACCTCGAAACGCAGGCGCACCCAGCCCTCTTTGCCGGCAGCGGTATGCGCCATCCGGGTGATGCCGAGTATCACCCGGCCCTGGGTAGTAAATTTGAGTGCATTGCCCAGCAGATTCTGCAGCACCTGCCGCAAACGCAATTGGTCGCCACACAAGGCCTGTGGCAACTCAGGGTCAAGCTCGAAACAAAAATCGAGCTGCTTCTCGGCGGCAACCGGTTCAAAAATGTCGTTGAGGTCGGCCAGGAGTGGCTTGAGCGCAAAAGGCGCATGCTCGAGGTTGAGCTTGCCGGCCTCAATCTTCGAAAAGTCGAGGATGCTGTTGATGATACCCAGCAACTGTTCAGCGGCGTGGTGCGCCTTGCGGATGAACTCGCGGCGCTCGGTGGTGCCCTGCGCGTCGAGAGCCAGTTGCATCATGCCGAGAATGGCATTCATCGGCGTACGGATTTCGTGGCTCATGTTGGCGAGAAACTCGCTCTTCGCACGACTGGCAGCCTCGGCTTCCTCCTGCGCCTGCTTGAGCGCCAGCATCGCGACCGCTTGCGCCGCAAGTGTTTCGAGATGGTGGTTGAAGCCGACGACGAGATCGGCCATCTCATCGTGTGTCGGTGGGACGGGTAGCGGCGCCGGGCGCACCTCGGGGTTGTGGCGCAAGCGCCTGAAGCCTGCCAAGACGCCACGCACGGGTGCCACGACATGACGGGCAAAGTGGAAGGCCAGGAGGCCGATGGCAACCAGGCCGACGAGCAGCAGCAGCAGGCCTGCCTTCAATAGCGCATCCACCGGTGCGACCAACACCTGGCGCGGAATAATGGCCGCCAGATAGCCGCCGATGACAGGCAAAGGCAAACTGGTCAGGAGAACCTCGTTGCCATCGAGACGAAACTGGTGGGTGTTCTTGCCGTCTTGCAGCAGTGCGTGCAATTCTCTTGTCACGGGTTCGCCGGACAGTTCTGGGTCGCTGTGAAACATCAGGCGCCCCTTGCCGTCGATCAACATCAGGCGCAGATGTCCGCCGGGTTGGGCGTTGCGCAGGTATTCGTGCATCACGCCATCGTCGAGGTTGATGACGAGAAAACCAACCGGGTCGGTCGCGCCGGTTTCGGGCGAGAAATGGCGGATGGCGCGGGTCACCATCAGCACTTTCTTTTGCGCCGATGCCTGGTTCGGGTTGTCCTCGACGCCGCGCCACTGTGCCGAGTTGGCGTTGGTGAGCGTCTCGCGCAGCACTTCGCGAATTTGCACCATATTCACACGGCCACCCTCGAGCGTGTCACCGACATGAAAGTGCCGCCCGCCCAGCGAGAACAGGTCGATCGACACGAGGCCCTTGACGCGGCTGTAGCCGTTGAGGATGTAGCCGATCTGCGCCCGGGTCTTGAGCGCATCGAAAGTATTGTCGCCTTCACCGCTACCGATGGAATCCGCCACCCGCAACGCCGCACCGATTTCCTCGTTACCGGCAATATTGGCACTGAGTGCCTCGATCTGATCGGCATAGAGACGCAGATAGGCGCGCAAGTCGGAGACCAGTCGCACGTTGGCTTCGCCGGCCTGGTCGATGACGATGCGGCTGGCAATCTCGAAGGCCGATACACCCAGCAGCACCAGCGGCACGATGCCGGCGGCCAGTAGATAGCCGACCAGGCGTGCGGTGATGTTGAAGCGCGGCTTCATCGCAAAAGTCGGCCCTGGCGGGACGGCACGTTTTACGTATTTACTTGACGGTCGCAGCCGTCACCAGGCGGGTGTCGATCAGCATGACCGCCGGCACGCTCTCGCCCTTCAGGAGACGCACGGCCAGTGCCACGCCCTGAAAGCCCTGTTCGGCGGCCTGCTGATCGACGGTAACCGCCAGTCGGCCGGCCTTGATTTCAGCCTCCGCCTCGCTCAGCGCATCGTAGGCGGCCACCTTGACGTCGGTCTTCTTCGCTTCCTGCAAAAACTTGAGTGCGCCCAGCGCCATCATGTCGTTGGCGGCAAAAAGCAGTTTGACCTCCGGGTGTTTGGTGAAAATCTGCTGTGTTACCGCATAACCCTCATCGATCTTCCAGTTGGCGCTTTCACTGGCGACCAACTTGATCTGCTTGTTTTCGGCGAAGGCGTGCTTGGCACCCTCCATGCGCTGGCGCGCATTGTCGGCACTGCGAATGCCTTCGAGGATCGCCGCCTGGACAGGTTTGGTCGCACTGGTCACCATGTCTGCAATGAACTTGGCCGAAGCGTAGGCCGCCTTTTCGTTGTCGACGCTGATGAATGGTATCGGTGCCATGCCCGCCTGACTGACGGTCGCCGGGTCGAGACGGTTGTCGATATTCACCACCCTGATACCGCTCTCCACCGCCTTCTTCAGTGCTGGCACCAGGCGCTGCGAGTCGCCGGGCGCGATGACGATCGCGCCAACCTTGGCGGCAATTAAATCTTCGACGATCTGAATTTGCTGCTCGATCGAGGTTTCCTGCGCGGCGGTTTTCACCTGCAGTTCGATACCCAACTCTTTCTCGGCGCGGCGTCCGCCCTTTTCCATCTCGATGAAAAACGGGTTGGTCAGCGTCTTCATCACCAGACCGATCTTCTGCTTCGCCGCCGGTGCCGGGGCAGCCGCAGTTGGTGTGGCCGATTTGACGACGGTAGACACCGCAGGGCCACCGGAATCGCCACAGGCGGCAAGAAGGTGACGAAAAGGCAGGGCAACAGCAGGCGCGGCGCAAACATGGGACTACCTCGGTAATGAAATTGATGAGATCCGGCGGTTCAAGATACCACTTTATGATTAGGGCTACCTCTGCGACTATCTCTAACAAACCACAGCCAGCCCAGCGTTTGCAGCACCAGCAAGCCGGCCAGGCTGACGCGATATGCCGCCTGCGGGGCGAATCCGCCAGATTGCAGGGCATCGACGGCAACGCCGAACAACCACTGGATGCCGAAGGCCCCGATGAAAGCACCCAGATTGAGCGCGGTATTGGCGCGCCCGGCCAGCGTGATGGGGAACTGCGCGGTCAGCAGCGCATAGGCCAGATTACCGACCGAGAACACCAGGCCGAGCGCCGGCCACAGCAACCAGGTAGGCGCCAGATCGAGGACGATGCCCAGCATCGCCAGCAAACCTCCACCCATGCCCAGCGTCAGCAGTCGTGCCGGCGGCAGACCGGCACGCGCGAGTCGCGTGACGAAGAAGGCAATGGTGAGAAAACCCGTGAGCTGCGCGCCGGCCATCAGGAGCAGATGGAAGGCGGCCGCATCGCGCGTGGCACCATTCACCGTCATCAACCAGGGCACGGCCCACAGCCCCTGCAGTGCCATGAAGCCGCCGACGATCATGGTCGTCTGCGGCGCCAGTCGCCAGAAGGCGCGACTGGTAAAAATGGTCGCCAATCCGCCCAGTTGCTGGCGCAGGCTTTCCCTCGCACCACCGGTAATTTTTTCGGGGGTGGTGAAAATCAGCGTCGCGGCCAGGAGCGAAAGGATTGCCAGCGCGTAAAAGATGCCGCGCCAGCCGAACAGTGGCAGCAAGGCGCCCAGCGGCGAACTCGCGGTCAGCGCGCCCAGGCCACCCGCCGCCATGATCGCGGCATTGAGCGAAGCCTGGCGCTCGACGGGGAACCACAGCGAAAACGCCTTGAAGCTTGCCATCAGGCAGGCCGATACGCCCAGCCCGATCAGGGCGCGTCCGATCACCAGTTGCGGCAGGGCAATGCCACTGGCAAACAGGGCACAACCCGCAGCGCAGAACAGCAGCAAAACGGCCTCGACCCGGCGCGGGCCATAACGGTCGAGCAAGATGCCCAACGGTAACTGGAAGGCGCCGAAAATGAGCAGGTAGGCCGAGGTAAGCAAGCCCAGGTCAGCCGCCGACAGACCCAGATCTTGCCGCAGTTCAGGCGAGATGACGGCGTTGGCATTGCGCAGCAGATAGGATAGGAAATAGCCGACCGCGAACGGTACGAAGATGCGTTGCCAGGGGTTGATCACAAAGTCTCCCCCTTCATGGGAAGGGGGCTGGGGGAATGGGGGCATTCATATTGCCCTCAGCTTGCCCCGTGCTCAACCAGAAAGTCCTTCACCCAGTGCTCGGCACGCGCACCAGAGAAGCGTCCCTTGATCTCGCCACCGATGAACAGCAGCACGGTAGGAAAACCTTTGAGCCCGTAGCGGCCCGCCAGCTTCATGTTGGCACCTTCATCCACCTCGATCTTGGCTAACTTGATCTTGCCGGCCAATGCGCTTGTCACGCGTTCCAGCACGGGCGTCAGCGCACGACAGGGCGGACACCAGTCAGCCCAGAAATCGACGATGACGGGCGTGGTTTGCGAAGCCTCGAGCACGGCCGTCTCGAAACCGGCCAGATCGACATCGAAAATGTAATCAGGTTGGGGATGATGGGAATGCAAGCTTTTCTACTCCTGTTGTTTGGGCCAGAGCCAGGCCGCTCCGCGCACGCCCGACGAGTCGCCATGGCGATTTTTCACCAGTCGCGTCGCGACCGCATCCGAAAACACCTGCTCACCCCATAACCGGGGCACCCGATCATACAGCCGGTCGAGATTGGAGAGACCACCGCCCAGCACGATCACGTCCGGGTCGAGAATATTGATGACTTGGGCCAGCGC
>CAJBAP010000094.1 GCA_903950295.1 uncultured Rhodocyclaceae bacterium | reverse complement strand
GGCCAGTATCTGGTCGAACAGGGCCGCCATGGTGGGGTCGGTCAAGTCGGCGCCGGAAAATATATGCATGACGCGCCGGGCCGCGGTTGCGGCATCGACGGCCACCTGCTCGTCGCTTCTGGGGTCGGGCTCGGCAATGAAAATGAATTCTGCCTGGTGGGCCCGCAGTTGGTGCAGATTGTCCTCCGTCAGGGTGAAGCCAGCGGGCAGGCTGAAGCGGAGGATGCCGTGACTGACCACATTGACCGGCGCAGCGAGCGTCATCCCGGCTTCCGCTTCGACGATGGGGATGTAGTGGGGGCGGGTTCTCATGCGGTATTCCTGATGATGGTCTGCTTGCCTGCGTATGCGATTGTGTTTGTCATGCCATGATCTTCAGCATGGCGGTCAGCATAGCATTTCGATAAATCGTGAGGGCGCTTGTCAGACGTCAGGTGTCAGGCGTCAGGTATCAGGCCGTCAGGGCAAAGGCGTGGCCGATTTCGGCCTTGAGCGCCTCGTCGTCCCACGGCTTGGCAATGAACTTCCAGACGGCGCCGCGATTGATGGCATCGGACAGCGTGGAAATATCCGAATATCCCGACAGGATGATGCGGCGGGTATCCGGGTAGAGCTCGCGCACGCGCGAGAGCAGTTCGACGCCGCTCATGCCGGGCATGCGCTGGTCGGAGACGATGACCTGCGCCGGATGGGTCGCCAGGATCTCCAGCGCCGCCTCGCCACCCTCGGCGGTGAGGACGGTATAGCCTTCGCGCCGCAGCAGGCGCTTGAGCGCGTTGAGAATGCTGGGTTCGTCATCGACCAGCAGCAGCGTCCTTGCGTTCTCCCCCTCGTTTCTGAGGCTGAGGTTGCGGCTTTCGGCAAACAGGGCTTCCATGTCGGCGGCGGTGCCCGGACGGCTGAAATAGAAACCCTGGAGTTCGTCGCAGTCATTGCGACGCAGTTGCAGTGCCTGGCCTTCGGACTCGACCCCGACCGCGATCACCCGCTTGCCCAGTTTGTGCCCCATGGCGATGATGGCGGCGACGATCGATGCGTTGACCGGATTGCTGGTGATGTCGCGGACGAAGCTCTGGTCGATCTTGATCTTGTCCACATTCAGGCGCGACAGGTAGGACAGTGAGGACAAGCCGGTGCCGAAATCATCCAGCGCCAGGCGCACGCCCAAGGCCTTGATGCGGTCGACGATGATGAAGGCCTGGGTCGGGTCGCGCATCATGGTGCTCTCGCTGATTTCCAGTTCGAGCAGTGATGGGTCGACCCCGGTAGCGGCGAGTTCGGCGGCGATGAATTCTGGCAGGTTGCCGGAGCGGAAGTGGCGTAGCGACAGATTGACGCCGATCACCAGACCGCGCCGCCCGGTGTTCTGCCAGACCTGCAATTGCTGCAGCACCCGGCGGATCACCCACTGGCTCAGGCTGACGATGAGGCCGGTCTCCTCGGCCAACTGGATGAAGCGGCTTGGCGCCAGCAGGCCTTGTTCCGGGTGCTGCCAGCGCACCAGCGCTTCGAGCCCGATGATCTGGCCGGAGCGCAGATCGACCTTGGGCTGGTAGTGCAATACCAGTTCGTCGCGCCGCGTCACGTCGCGCAGGGCTTCGCTGAGATCGTCCCAGGCCTTGGCCAGTTGGGCAACCGGTGGCGCATAAAAGTGGAAGCCGTCGCCACCTTCGTTCTTGGCTGCCGCCATGGCGGCATCGGCGTTCTGCAGCAAGGTGTCGGCCTGCTGCGCATCGAGCGGGTAGCGGGCAATGCCGATGCTGGCGGTGACCGCGACCACCGCGCCGCCTTCCAGCGTGACCGGGGTGGCGACGGCCAGCAACAGTCGGCGCGCCAGATGTTCGAGCTCGGCTTCGCTGTCGTCGCCAGCGAGCAATACTGCAAACTCGTTGGAGCCGATGCGTGCCACGGTATCGCTCTGACGCAAGCCCTGCTGCAGACGCGCGGCGGTGCGCGTCAGCAATTCGTCGGCGGCGACATGGCCGATGCTTTCGTTGAGGGTGCGGAACTGGTCGATGTCCATGGCGAAGACGGTGAACGGCTCAGTCGTGCTTTTTGCGTCGCGCAGCAGATTGCCGATGCGGTCGAGCAGCATGGCGCGGTTGGGGAATCCGGTCAGCGGGTCAACGGTCGCCACGGTGCCGCCGAGCAGGTTCTGGATGTTGCCGAAGATGTTTTCTTCCTTGGTGGCGAAGAAATGGCTGATTTCGCCCGCAGCGTCGCGGATCGGTGAAATGGTCACCAGTTCGCGGCAGAGTTCGCCGTTCTTGCGGCGGTTGGTGAGCTCACCGTGCCAGATCCGACCGGCGATAATCGTGCTCCACATCCCGTCGTAGACTTCGCGTGTCGTCTCGCCGGCGCTGAACATGGAAGCGTTGCGGCCGACCAATTCGGCGAGCGCGTAACCGCTGCTGGTCAGTTGGTGCTTGTTGGCGTGCAGGATGTTGCCGCCCTTGTCGGTGAGCAAGATGGCGATGCTGTTCTGTTCCACCATCATGTGGAACAGGTTGTCCTGGAGGGCTACCGAATCGGTCATGTGACAATCTCCTTGGGGGCGGGGCCGGCAATCGGCAATTGCAGGCGGAAGCAGGAGCCGCTCCCAGGCTCGCTGCTGACCTCGATCGTGCCCTCGTGCTTGTGCACGATGTCCCAGGTGATGGACATGCCCAGCCCGGTGCCGACGCCGACCTGCTTGGTGGTGAAGAAGGGGTCGAACAGGCGCTGGCGGGTGGCCTCGTCCATGCCGCAACCGGTGTCGGCGATCTCGATCCACACCTGAGTGCCGTCGTGACCGCTGCGCAGGGTGATGGTGCCTTGTTCGGCGATGGCTTGCGCGGCATTTACCAGCAGGTTCATGAACACCTGGTTGATCTGCGCCGGAACGCAGCGAACTGGCGGCAATGGCGCCAGTTCGCGCATGATCTGGACCTTGTACTTGAGCTCATGCCAGACCACGTTGAGTGTGCTTTCCAGCCCGGCCAGCAGGTCTGCGTACTGCCACTCGACTTCGCCGACATGGGAAAAGTCCTTCAGGTCGGCGACGATCCGGCGTACCCGTTCCAGCCCGTCGCGCGATTCGGACAGCAGGTTGGGCAGGTCGGTACGCAGGTAGTCGAGGTCAATCTCGGCTTGCAAGGCCTGGCCCGCCGGGGTGGCGGCACCGAGTTCGGCCAGCCGCATCAGTTCGCCCACATAGTTTCCCAGAGTGCCCAGGTTGGAATTGACAAAGCCGATCGGATTGTTGATCTCGTGCGCCACGCCAGCGGCAGGCTGGCCGATCGAGGACATCTTTTCGGCCTGCAACAACTGGCGCTGAATCTTCACGGACTGGTCTTTCAGCTCGAGCAGTTCCCGGTGGTCGGCAGAAAGCTTTTGATAGGCCAATTGCAACTCCCTGGTGTTCTCCTGGAGTATCGACTCAGTCATTTTCTGGGTTGTGACCTCGGTGCGGATGGCGACGTATCTTGCCGGTTTGCCATGTTCGTCCATGAACGGTGTAATCGTCGCCTTCACCCAGTAGAGTCGGCCTGACTTGGTGCGGTTGCGAAACTCGCCATGCCACACATTTCCTGCAGCCAGGCTGCGGTACATGTCGCGGAAATATTCCTGCGGGTGCAGCCCGGAATTCAGGATGCGGTGATTTTCCCCCAGCAGTTCGTCGCGCGCATAACCGCTGGTTTCGCAGAATTTCTCATTGATGGAGAGGATGCGCCCCTGCACATCGGTAACGGAAACGATTGCATGGTGATCCAGAGCCTGGAGATAGTTGTGGAGTTCCTGGTCGGCTTGGCCCTTGCTCTCGAGCAGCGACTCGGTCGTGCGCTTGCTGGCGGCGATGTAGATGGCCAGCGTCATGCCGACAAACGAGAGGATGACGGTGTGGAACCAGTAATTGATCAGCGCCAAGCTTTCGTGCTCTGAAAAGAAGCCGGCATTTTGCACGATCCCCATAATGCCGAAGGCGGACACCATCAGCACCATCGCGCTGGTCCCCCGCGCACCGAAGCGTACCGCTGCCCAGATAAGGTACGCGTACATCCAGTAATCCTGCGATAGACTATTTATCCACGTGTGTAGCCAAGCTACTTTCGTCTGATGTCCCCAGTCCAGAAAAATAATGCCTGCGGCCAGCATTGTCAGAGCGAAGAGCGTTGCCAGTTCGGCGAGAAATCGGGTCGAGAAATTGACCTGCCGGTTTTGCGACGTGGGCCACCACACCAGGATCAGGGGGGCCATCAGGGCAATCCCGAGGGTATCCCCCAGCCACCAGATGTTCATGCTGGAAAAGTAGCCATCCCAACCCACGGCACCGCTCAGCAATAGGCTGGTCGCGCCAATAAAGGAACTCACGGCAGCGCTGAGGACACCTCCCGTGCCAAGCATGAACAAGTCTTGCACGCTGGTCAGACGGACGTCGAAGCGAGGGTTACGGCGAATCAGCCAGGCCCCGCACAGCGCGCCCACGGCCGCGCCGCCGGCTTTCATGGCGCCGACCCAGAGCGCGTCGCCGGATAGCAGTTCGCCCAGCAACGAGCCGAAAAATACCGCCCAGAAATAGCGTCGCCCCCCGATCAGCAAAGCCGCGAGCGCGATGCCACTGGGCAGAAAGAAAATGCTGGCGCCGCCGTTCTGCGAGAAATAGTGAATGACCAGCCACGACGTCAGAGCGTATGCAGCCGCAACGCCGAGCAAAGTGGGCAGGTCGGCCCGGCGGCGTGACGGGCGGGCGTCGGTCATCGGTGGGTTGAAATCGGGCTTTGGTGCGCGCACGGCAGTGGTCCGGGCATTACCGGTCGTCGACCCGGATATGCAAGGTGATGGGTTTGTCGTAGGCGGTTTCGATTTCGCGCAACTGGCGGATGATGATGTCGTCGAGGCGGTAGCCACGTGCCAGCAGCAGGAACCCTTCCTGATGGTACAGACTGCGCGAAAGCATCATGCCTTCCTTGAGGCGCGCGCTCTGCAGCGCAACTTCCTTCCAGATGCGTGGCGGCGGCGGCACGGGGCGGTTGCGCGTTACGGCCGGCCCGATGCCGAGTTCGCCCCCCGCTTGCCACTCCTCGCCGTCCATCAGGGAGATG
>CAJBAP010000093.1 GCA_903950295.1 uncultured Rhodocyclaceae bacterium | reverse complement strand
CATCGATGTGCTGGCCACCCTACCCGGCCAACGCATCTTCGTCATGGGTGACATGGGTGAAGTCGGTGATGCGGCCAGCCAGATGCACGACGAGATTGGCGGCTATGCCAAAAGCCAGGGCATCGATCATCTGTTCGCACTTGGCGAAAAGAGCATCGCGGCGGTGCATAACTTCGCGAGCGGCGGCAAGCATTTCTCCAGCGTCGAGACATTGATCACGGCACTGAAGCCGCTTATGAACAGGGAGACGACCGTGCTGGTCAAGGGTTCGCGCTTCATGCGCATGGAACGCGTGGTTGAAGCTATCGAGGAGAACCACGGTGCTGCTTGAACTCTTTCAATGGCTGGCGCAAGACATTCGCGCTTTCAATGTCTTCAACTACATCACCCTGCGCGCCGTGCTGGCGACGATGACCGCGCTGACAATTTCATTCATCCTCGGCCCGGCGGTAATCCGCTGGCTGGCAGCAAAGAAGATCGGTCAATCCGTACGCGACGACGGGCCGCAGACCCATCTCGTCAAGGCCGGTACGCCGACCATGGGCGGTGCGCTGATCCTGCTGTCACTGGGCATCTCGACGTTGTTGTGGGCCGATCTATCCAACCGCTTTGTCTGGATCGTGTTGATCGTCACCTGCGGCTTCGGTGCGGTCGGCTGGGTCGACGACTGGCGCAAGGTGGTCTATCGCAACCCCAAGGGGCTCTCGGCGAAAGCGAAGTTTTTCTGGCAGACGCTGATCGGCATCGTCGCGGCGGTCTACATTGCCTTCTCGATCTCGGCACCGAACAACGAAAAGGTGCTGCAGCTATTCCTACAGTGGGTCGGTAGCGGCTTTACGCTCGAACTGCCGACGAAAACCGACTTGATCCTGCCTTTCTTCAAGAGCGTTTCCTATCCACTTGGAATCTTCGGTTTTATCGTGCTGACCTACCTGGTCATCGTCGGTAGCAGCAACGCGGTGAATCTCACCGATGGCCTCGATGGCCTCGCCATCATGCCAACGGTGATGGTTGGTGCCGCGCTGGGCATCTTCGCCTATGTTGCGGGTCACGCCGGCTTCTCGAAATACCTGCTCATCCCCTATATCCCCGGCGCGGGCGAACTGACGGTGTTCTGTGGCGCACTCGCCGGTGCGGGACTGGGCTTCCTCTGGTTCAATGCTTACCCGGCCGAAGTATTCATGGGCGACGTCGGTGCACTGGCGCTAGGTGCCGCGCTCGGCACGGTGGCGGTCATCGCGCGGCAGGAGATCGTGTTCTTCATCATGGGCGGCGTGTTCGTCGCCGAAACGGTATCCGTGATGCTGCAGGTCGGCTGGTTCAAATACACCAGGGCACGTTATGGCGAGGGACGCCGCATCCTGCTCATGGCCCCCCTGCACCACCACTATGAGCAGGCCGGCTGGAAAGAAACACAGGTCGTCGTGCGGTTCTGGATCATCACCATCCTGCTCGTGCTGTTCGGTCTTTCCACTTTGAAGATCCGCTGATGGAACTAGCTGGCAAACACGTACTCATCCTCGGCCTCGGCGAATCGGGTCTCGCCTGCGCACGTTGGTGCGTCAGGCAGGGTGCGCGCGTGCGGGTGGCGGACACGCGCGCCGCGCCACCCTACCTGGATGAACTCAATAGCCGTCTCGCCAGCGCCGACTTTAACGGGCGTCGTCCCGCCAGTTTTGAATTTCGTGCTGGTGAATTTGACAAGGCGTTACTCGCTGGCATCGATCTGCTGGTGCTCTCGCCGGGGCTTTCCGGCGGGCTGATGATCGTGATTCATGCCCGTGCCCAAGGCATTCCGGTCGTCGGCGAAATCGAATTGTTCGCGCAGGGTCTGCGCGCACTCAAGCAGCATGTACCGGTGCTGGCAATCACCGGCACCAACGGCAAGACAACGACAACCGCCCTGACAGGGCATCTGGTCGCGGCCACGGGCCGAACCGTCGGCGTCGCTGGCAACATCTCGCCGGCCGCGCTGACCGCCTTGATGGACTTCCAGGATGCTGCCAATGGTGACAATCTGCCGCAGGCTTGGGTGCTCGAACTCTCAAGCTTCCAGCTTGAAACCACCGCAACGCTCGATGCCACTGCGGCTACCGTTCTCAACATTTCCGACGATCACCTTGATCGCTACATTGATCTCGACGATTACGCCAGCGCCAAGGTGCGCGTATTCCAGGGTGACGGGGTACAGGTACTGAATCGTCGCGATGCGCGCGTAAAACGCATGGCGATTCCCGGACGCCCACTCATCACTTTCGGTCTCGATGCACCCGTCGATGCGGCGGATTTTGGCATGCGTGAAAATCGTGGCGAACCTTGGCTGGTGCAGGGCGACCGGTTTCTGCTGCCGGTAAGCGAACTGCAAGAAGGCGGATTGGCCGGGCTGCACAACGCCGCCAACGCGCTGGCGGCACTGGCACTCTGCAGCGCCATCGGCATCGATCCGGTGGCATTGCTG
>CAJBAP010000092.1 GCA_903950295.1 uncultured Rhodocyclaceae bacterium | reverse complement strand
CGGGGCCGCAAGTTTTATCAGATAGGGTTTGGCCTCATGGACGAGGCGGGCGCGCCCTTCGGCGGTCGCCAGGTCAGCACCTGCCTTGAGTTCGCGCAGGAGAAATTCAGTCAGGGTGGTCGGTTGCGCGGCCAGGCGCTGGAAGGCTTCCGTACCCTCGGCACGCACAAAGCTGTCCGGGTCATGCTCGGCCGGCAGGAAGAGAAAGCCCACCAGCTTGTCATCGGCGAGAACATCAAGGCTGGCTTCGAGGGCGCGCCAGGCGGCCTTGCGGCCCGCGTTATCGCCGTCGAAACAAAACACCACCTGGCCAGCCTGACGCAACAGTTTGCGCACATGGGTGGAGGTGGTCGCGGTTCCCAGAGTGGCAACTGCATTGGCAATGCCGTACTGGGCAAGAGCAACAACATCCATGTAACCCTCGACGACGAGAACGCGGTCTTCGGCACGGATCGCCTGACGCGCCTGGGTGAGGCCATACAGCTCCTCGCCTTTATGAAACAAAGGGGTTTCCGGCGAGTTGAGGTATTTGGGCTCACCCACACCCAGCACGCGCCCACCGAAACCGATGACGTTGCCCCGCTGATCCTGGATGGGAAACATGACGCGATCGCGAAAGCGGTCGTAACGCCGCCCCTGCTCATTGTCGATCACCAAACCGCATTCAGCCAGCGCCGGGCTGGAATAATCATCGAATACTCGTTGCAGCCCCTGCCAGTCATCCGGCGCATAGCCAAGGCCGTAACGCGCAGCAATTTCACCGGTCAGTCCGCGCCCCTTGAGATAGTCGATGGCCACGGGACTGGCCTTGAGCTGCTCTTTGTAAAAACGGGCGGCCGAGGCCATCCGTTCAGTCAGGGGTGCCTGACGGGCTTTCTGTTGCGAATGCGCCCCCACCTCGCGCGGTACCGGCATGCCGAGACTGTTGGCGAGATCCTCCACGGCCTCGATGAAACCAAGTCCGGCATACTGCATGATGAAACTGATGGCGCTGCCATGGGCACCGCAACCGAAGCAGTGATAGAACTGCTTGGACGGGCTGACCGTAAAGGATGGGCTCTTCTCTGAATGGAAGGGGCAGCAGGCCTGATAGTTGGCGCCTGCCTTCTTGAGTTGGACGTAACGCTCGACAACATCGACGATATCGATGCGGGCAAGCAACTCCTGGATGAAAGACTCGGGAATCACGGCGCGATTATGCGCCAGCGACTCATTGGCTGCTCAGCTTGGCCTTCACCAGCTTGGAGACTTCGCCCATGTCGGCACGCCCCGCGATCTGCGACTTCACCAATGCCATCACCTTGCCCATGTCGGCGGGTGCTTTTGCGCCGGAATCGGCCAGCGCCTTGGCAACAATCAGTTCGACTTCGCCGGCACTCATCGCTTGCGGCATGTAGGCCGTCAGCACCTCGACCTCGAATTTTTCGGCGTCGGCCAGATCCTGCCGTTTGGCGGCTTCGTATTGGGTAATCGAATCCTTGCGCTGCTTGAGCATCTTTTCGATAACGGCAATAACCGCCGCATCGTCCATTTCGATGCGCTCATCAACCTCACGTTGCTTGATTGCGGCCAGCAGCAGACGAATGGCGCCGAGGCGCGCGGTTTCCTTCGCCTTCATGGCGAGCTTCATGTCTTCGATAACGCGGGCTTTCAGGGACATGGCAATCTCCGATGTTCCAGTTGCAGAAACGACAAAACCGCCCACGGCAAACCGGGGCGGCATCGACGACTGGCGCCTGTCTAACAGGCGGCCAGTGGAATCAATACATCTTGGGCGGGAGCAGCTGGCTGCGGATGCGCTTGTGATGGCGCTTCACGGCAGCGGCAAGCTTGCGCTTGCGCTCGGAGGTGGGCTTCTCGTAGAACTCGCGCGAACGCAGTTCAGTGAGCGTGCCAGCCTTCTCGATGGTGCGCTTGAAGCGGCGGATGGCAACCTCGAAAGGCTCATTTTCCTTGAGACGAATACCGGGCATGCGGATTTCCTGAGTGGCTGAATGGATGGGTTACTGCGGAAAGCCGCGCATTCTAGCCGCTTCTCCCCGCTTGTCAAAGTAAAATTGCCGCATGAAAGTGCTCGGCATCGAATCCTCCTGCGACGAAACTGGCGTCGCGCTCTACGATACGGAGGAGGGCCTGCTCGCCCATGCCGTGCATACGCAAGTGGCGATGCACGAAGCCTACGGTGGCGTAGTACCCGAACTGGCGTCGCGCGACCACATTCGCCGCCTGATCCCGCTGCTGGAACAGGTGCTGGCAGAAGCGGGCGCCACGCGCAAAAACCTTGACGCCATTGCCTACACTGCCGGGCCTGGGCTGGCGGGGGCCTTGCTCGTCGGTGCGAGTTTCGCCGAGGGTCTGGCGCTGTCACTCGACATTCCCGCCCTGCCGGTGCATCACCTCGAAGGCCACCTGCTTTCCCCACTACTGTCCTCCGACCCAGCTGAATTCCCTTTCGTCGCCCTGCTGGTTTCCGGCGGACACACACAAATAATGCGTGTGACGCGAGTGGGCGCTTACGAGTTGATGGGCGAGTCGCTTGATGACGCTGCCGGCGAGGCCTTCGACAAGACCGCCCAGCTGCTCGGCCTCGGCTATCCCGGCGGACCAGCGTTGGCAAAGCTTGCGGAGTCGGGCAAGCCCGGTCGCTTCAAGCTGCCGCGTCCGATGATTAACAGTGGCGACTTCAGCTTCAGTTTTTCTGGTCTCAAGACGGCCGTTCTGACGGCTGTGCGTGAGCGCCCACTGACAGATCAAGACAAGGCCGATCTGGCGGCCGAATTTCAGGAAGCGGCGACGGAAGTCTTGGCAAGCAAGGCACTGTCGGCGTGTCGTCAGTGCCGACTGTCCACGCTGGTCGTGGCCGGCGGCGTCGGCGCCAACCGACGGTTGCGCGAGCGACTGAACGATATGGCAGCCCGGCAGGGGGTGCGCGTCTGCTACCCGGAAATGGAGTTGTGCACGGACAATGGCGCGATGATCGCCTTCGCCGGCGCGCAACGTCTATTGGCGCAGGGTGACGATGCAGCGCCGAGGTGCCGGGGAACGGGTAGTTTTGCGGTTAAACCGCGCTGGCCGCTCGCTACGGCTTGATAGCGGTTTTTTTGCTGCCGCCGATGCGGCCTTCGGTACCCTCGATCAGGCGCACGATGTTCGCCTTGTGTCGCACGATCAACAACAGGCACATGAAGCCGACAACGAGAGAAACCGCGCCGATGCCATGGCGTGACAACGCCAGCGTCGGTGCCACGCAGGCGGCAACCAGAGCAGCGAGCGATGAATAACGCGTGATAGTGGCAGTCGCCAGCCAGGTGAGTACCGCCCCGAGCGCGACCATGCCATCCAGTCCAATCAGCACGCCAATCGCGGTGGCAACACCCTTGCCCCCCTTGAAGCGCAGGAACAACGGGAACAAGTGGCCGAGGAAAGCGGCGAGTCCCACCCATGCAACCGCCGTCCCGCCAGCGCCGACTTTTTCAGCGACGAACATTGCGACCCAGCCCTTCGCCGCATCGCCCAGCAAGGTCAGGATCGCCGCCGCCTTGTTGCCGGTTCTGAGTACGTTCGTCGCACCGGGATTGCCCGAACCAAAGCTGCGCGGATCGGCGAGGCCGAAAATCTTTGAAACGATCACCGCGAAAGGCAGCGAGCCGATCAGGTAGCCGAGCGCGAGGTAGGTGAGCAGAGTAGGTGTCGTTTCCATAGAATGGGCGCAATTGTAAACGAGGCCGCCAAATGGATTTCATCTTCATCGAAGACATGCGCGTCGAAGCGCACGTCGGCATCTACGACCGCGAACGTGCAGCGCCGCAGACGCTGGATCTGACCCTGACCTTCGGCGTCCCCGACGAAGCGGCGCAGGACGACGATATCGCCAAGACCATCGACTACGCCGTGGTGATCCAGCGCGTGCGCAGCGAACTCGCGGCGCGCCATTTCAACCTGCTCGAAACGCTGGGCGAATACCTCATCGGCCTGTTGCTCGACGAGTTCCGCGCGCCCTGGGTCAAGGTGTCCATCGCCAAGGTCGGCATAGCACGCGGCGTCAAGCGCGTCGGGGTGCAGATCGAACGCGCCCGGAACTAAGCTTCGAGCATGGCGAGCTGCAAGTTTCCCCCTTCCGCGAGGAAGGGGGTGGGGGATGGCGGGCCGAAAATTCAGGTCAGCCCGCACTCCACAACCTTCGGTTGCAGGACCCGCAGGATGTCGTGCGGATGTACGCCGACCAGATAGCCGCGCTGGCCACCGTTGATGTAAACCAGCGGCAGGTCAAGGATGGTCTTTTCCATGCAGACCGGCAGTTTCTTTTTCGTGCCAAACGGCGAGCAGCCACCGACCAGATAGCCGGTGTGACGATGTGCGTCTTCTTCCGTACAGGGAGCGATCTTCTTTACACCGCACTGACGCGCCAACTCCTTGGTAGAGACCTTGCGATCGCCGTGCATCAGCACCAGCAGTGGCTTCTTCTCCTCGTCTTCCATCACCAGAGTCTTGACCACGGCGTGCTCGGCGACGTTCAACTCGCGTGCAGAAACTTTCGTGCCGCCATGTTCCTCATAGGCGTAGAGATGGTTGGAATGCGCGATGCTGTTTTTATGCAGAAATTGCGTCGCGGGGGTTTCAGGGGGGCGGCTATCGTGATCGGCGTGTCTCATTTGATTAACCTCGTGGATGGTGCTCCGCATGTAGTTCCTTCAATCGCGCGCGGGCAACATGAGTATAGACCTGCGTCGTCGAGATGTCGGTATGGCCAAGCAGCAGTTGCACCACGCGCAGGTCGGCACCGTGATTGAGCAGGTGGGTGGCGAAAGCATGGCGCAACACGTGCGGCGAAATGCGCGCCGCAGGGATGCCTGCAACCAATGCGTATTTCTTGATGAGGACCCAGGCCATCTGGCGTGTCATGCCCGCATTTGCGCTGGTCTTGCGGCCCGTGGTGAAAATGAAATCTGAAGCATGCCCTTTGAGCACGGCAGGCCGCCCCTCCTTGAGCCAGCGCACCAGCCAGTCGGCCGCGACTTCGCCCATGGGCACCAATCGTTCTTTGCCGCCCTTGCCGAAAGTGCGTACCACGCGATCGTCGAGACTGACGGAAAACAGTTTCAGGCCGACCAGTTCCGATACGCGCAAGCCGGTCGCGTAGAGCAACTCGAGCATGGCGCGGTCGCGCAAACCCAGTGGCGTATCGACATCCGGCGCGGCCAGCAGGTCTTCGACATTCTTTTCCGAGAGCGTCTTGGGGAAACGGTCGGCGGCGAGAGGCGCCTGAATGTTGAGCAGCGGATCGACCTGGATGCGGCCTTGTTCAATAAGCCAGCGGTAGAAGCGCCGTAAGCTGGCCTGTAGCCGTCGCAGGGTGGCGGGGCGCACTTTTTGCGCACGCGCGTGCAGGTAGGCGAGGTAGGCATCAATCTCCGCTTCGCCAGCGTCGGGCAGTTCGACGCGACGTCCTGTTAGCCATGAGGCGAACAGATCAAGGTCGGAACGGTAAGCGGCCAGTGTATTTTTTGCCAGCCCATCGGCGAGCCAGAGGGCGTCGATGAACTCGTCGAGCAGAGCGTTACTGAATTCCTTCATGGTGCAGCAGCCAGCGTTTTGCATCGAGCAGGAAACCGCCACGCTGACCGGCGAAGCCGCCCAGACCACCATTTGCCGCAATAACACGATGGCAGGGCACAACCACCGGATAGGGGTTGGCGCCGCAAGCGGTGCCGACGGCGCGCGCGCTGCTTTTCAAGGCGTCGGCAAGTTCGCCATAACTGCGCGTCTTGCCGGCAGGAATCGCCGCGATGCCACTCCAGACGCGCTGCTGGAAGACCGTGCCGGCCGGGGCAAGTGGCAAACTGAACTTGAAGGAGGCGTCTTTCAGATAGCCGCGCAACTGGCGTACGGCAGCCTGCGCCAGCGGCTGGCCGCCACCCCGTTCGTCGCAGGGCTCGAGAAAATCGATCGCCTCGATCGATTCCCCACCACAACAGATGCCCAGAGAAAATCCGGGGAAACTGACAACGGCGTCGTAATCGGCGGCGCCGGGATGGGCCATGGTCGCACTGGTCTCGCTGCTCATGCTCTTACCTCGCCATTGCCAAAGACAATCCACTTCTGTGACGTCAGCCCCTCCAAACCAACCGGGCCACGGGCATGGAATTTATCCGTGGAGATACCGATCTCGGCGCCGAGGCCGTATTCGAAACCATCGGCAAAACGTGTCGAAGCATTCACCATCACCGAACTGGAATCAACCTCGCGCAGGAAGCGCATGGCGCGAGTGTAGTCCTCTGTAACGATGGTCTCGGTATGCGCCGACGAATATTTGTTGATGTGGGCAATCGCCTCATCGACATCGGCCACCACCTTGCAGGAGATGATCGCAGCGAGGTATTCGGTGTAGTAGTCCGCCTCGGTCGCCTCCCTGGCTTGCGGCACGAGTTTTTGCGTTTCGGCGCAGCCACGAATCTCCACACCCTTTGCCGTCAGCATCGCGCATAAAGTCGGCGCTAGCGAGACGGCAACCGGACGGGCGATCAACAACGATTCCGCGGTATTGCAGGTGCCGAGCCGCTGCGTCTTGGCGTTTTCGAGGATCTTCAGCGCCTTGACTGGGTCGGCGGAGGCGTCGATATAGACGTGGCAGTTGCCGTCAAGGTGCTTGATAACAGGCACGCGCGCTTCTTTCGAGATGCGCTCGATTAGCCCCTTGCCACCGCGTGGCACGATCACATCCACGTATTCCGGCATGGCGATTAGATGGCCTACGGCCGCGCGATCAGTGGTTTCAACCACCTGCACCGCCGTTTCGGGCAGACCAGCGGCCTTGAGTCCCGTGCGCACGCTGGCAGCAATGGCCTGGTTGCAGCGGATCGCCTCCTTGCCACCACGCAGGATCGCGGCGTTGCCGGATTTTAGGCACAACGCCGCAGCGTCCGCCGTGACGTTGGGACGCGCCTCGTAGATGATGCCGACCACACCAAGCGGCACGCGCATCTTGCCAACCTGAATGCCGGTCGGGCGGAATTTCATGTCGCTGATTTCACCGATGGGATCGGGCAGTGCGGCAACCTGTTCAAGGCCTTGGGCCATGATTTCGACGCCATTGGCAGTGAGCGTCAGGCGATCGAGCATGGCGGATTCAAGACCATTGGCGCGCGCCTCGGCGACATCCTCTGCGTTGGCGGCAAGCAGGTCGCCAGCCCGGGCGCGAACGTCTGCAGCCATGGCCAGCAATGCGGCGTTCTTGGCTGTGGTACTCGCCTTCGCCATCTGGTGCGAAGCAGCACGGGCCGCTTGGCCAAGAGTTTGCATATAGGTTTCGATATCGTTCATGCCGGGCTTTTCGTGGATTGAGTCAGTCTCAGTGCCAGTTGCAGGAACTCGTCCCAGAGGTCACCGGTGGCGAGGCCCTTGATGATGCGATCAATTCGCGCCGCATGCAAGAGCGCCGGGCGCATGGCTCGTGTCCGTGCCTCATTGGTGATCGCCCACAACACCAGCGGTGGGGCTGCTTCTTCGGCACGCAGACCCTCGAGCGTACGCGCGCAGCGGGCGGTATCACGGGTTTGCAGCGCATTCCTTAGGTCATCAATATCGTAGCGGGCGACGTTCAGGACGGCGGCGGAGATTTGCGCCAGCGTTAGCGCACCGGGCGGATGGAGCAAACCGAGTTTCTGGATTTCCTGGTGCGCGGCCAACAGGTTGCCCTCGACATGGAGTGCTATGAAATCGAGCGCCTCGGGCGGGGCAGATTGCTGCTGGGTGGCCAGGCGCCGCGCGATCCATTGTGGCAACTGCGCGGATGATGGCGCATTGCACTCGATGGAGACACCGGCGCTGACAAGCGCCGCGAACCAGGCCGCCTTTTTTGCCCGCCAATCCATCTCGGGCAGGGTGATCAGGGTCAATACGTCGGCAGGTGGAGCGTTGCAATAGCGCTGTAGCGCCTCACCGCCATCCCGGCCGGGCTTGCCGGTGGGGATGCGCACATCGACCAGCGTGCGCCCGCCGAATAGCGACAAGTTACCGGCGGCATGAAACAACTCTTCCCAGCGGAACGCAGGCGTGACGACCAGTACGTTACGTTCGTCGAAACCCTGGCGGCGCGCGGTGGCGCGCAGGGCGTCGCCGGCTTCAATGGTCAATAGCGGATCGTCGCCGTGCAGCACGTAGAGCGGCTGCAATGGCTTTTCGAGATGAGCAGAAAGCTGTTCCGGGCGCAGTTGCACGGCGGAATCAATTACCGGGTTTGAGCTTCAGTGAGGACAGGCGACGCAGCAATTGTTGCACCAGGTCTTGCTGCATCTCGCGCTGGATCATCACTTCCTCCGCCTCTTTGGGCAGCAGGTGGGCATCATCAAAAGTCATTTCGCGTTGCAAAATGATCTGGTTGCTTGGTACCAGCTCCTTGCCGCTTGTATCCTGAATCTTGTAGACAAAACTGCGCGTCAGCTGAAATTCGCGCACCTGGCCCGCAGCATTCAAGGACAGGATGGTCCTGGTCGGAAGATCGGCCAAAACAATGAACGAGGCCTGCGCCTTCTTGGGGTCAGTAACGATACGTGTTTGTGTCGAGGCCTCAATGCCACGCTTAATGTCGGCGTAGATCGGGGTGTTTTCTGCAATACCGATATAGAGCGTATCCCAGGGCAGCGTATAGCTGCCG
>CAJBAP010000091.1 GCA_903950295.1 uncultured Rhodocyclaceae bacterium | reverse complement strand
GCATCGCCTCGGGTGCGATTTGGGTTGATATGCGGGATGTCGGTATCGACGTGCTGATCAGCGCGCCGCAAAAAGGCTGGAGCGGCCCGGCCGGCGCCGGGTTTGTCATGCTCGGGGAGCGCGCACATGCGCGTATCGACGGCACCACCAGTTCCAGCTTCGCCTGCGATCTGAAGAAGTGGTTGCAGATCATGGCGGCCTACGAGAACGGCGGTCATGCCTATCACGCCACGATGCCGACCGACGCCCTGCGCCAGGTGCGCGTAGCCATGCAGGAAACGGAAATGTTTGGCTTCGAACTGGCACGCGCGCGGCAGCAGGAACTCGGGCAGCGGGTGCGGTTGCTGCTGGCAGAACGCGGCTTCCCCAGTGTCGCTGCCGCCGGCTTCGAAGCGCCCGGCGTGGTCGTCAGCTACACGACCGATCCCGAGATGCAGTCCGGCAAAAAGTTTCTCGGCCTCGGCCTGCAAACCGCCGCCGGCGTACCGCTGCAATGCGACGAGCCGGCGGATTTCCGTACCTTCCGCGTGGGGCTATTCGGCCTCGACAAGCTGGGCAACGTCGAACGCACAGTGGGCACGCTCAAGCAGGCGCTGGACCAACTGGGTTAAAAGTCGGCGCTGGCGGGACGGCCCTAAGCAGCCTGTCAGGGACAGGAAAAGCAGACATTCAGGAACGCCTTGAATCAAGCCTCGCCGCAGGTGTCGGGTTGGATGAATTGTTAGCCCTCAATGCGCGATCTTCAGCGTGACCACGCCCGCTACGATGAGAGCTACACCGAGGTAACGCATAAACGAAGTTGGATCGCCGTAGTACAGGACGCCCACAGCGAATGTTCCCGCCGCACCAATCCCAGTCCAAACAGCATAGGCGGTGCCGATGGGAATCTGGCGTTGCGCAAGCCACAGCAGGAAGCCAGACACGACCATAAAGCCAACGGCTATCGCCATACCAGCCCAGCGGCTCTGCGGTTCCTGTGCCATTTTTAAGCCAATAGGCCAGCCAATCTCGAAAAGACCTGCAAGAATCAAATAGATCCAGCTCATTGCAATGTGTCCTTGAGGGATAACAGTTATTCAGGCGCAGAAACGTCCGGGTTATTGCCAATAGTGCGGACACAAAGCATTTGCGAACATCGAGCAAACAAAAGTCTTCAGCAACCTGCCGCTGAACTTTTTCCGTGGCTAATCGCCACCACCACCGCAACCACCACCATCTCCACCATCGCTGCAACTGTCGTCACCACAGTTACCGTCGGAACCCGTGCCGCTACCCAGATCTGCGCCGCAATGGGCTGTTCCTGTCTGGCCGGGCGCCAGTGCCTTGCAATCCGGCGTATAGATGAAACCATCGGCAATCCCCAGTTTCGTATCCAGCGCAAACAGCAGGGGCAGGCGTGAAGGATGCTGCGGATCGATGTTCTCCTCGCGGCAGCACCAGTACCAGCAACGGCGCAGACCCTCGTTGTTCTGCTGTTCATCACCAAGAACCACCGCCGGCGTGTGGTGCAGGAAACGACCGAAGGCCCGGTGGCAAAAGGCCTCGTAACCCTTGGTGTAGAGGATGAACTCGTGCCAGAGATCGTCGACCGCCTGTGAGGGCATCGAGACGAAACGGCGGCCGGAGAGATGGTGGGCGAGAAAGAACTGCCGCAAACCACGCGCCACCAGTGCGCGATCCTTCAGGGCGAGTTCCGGTCGGCGCTTGGCGAGGCGATCCAGCAAGCCCTTGGG